>DAOM01000056.1:0-327 GCA_002501855.1 Candidatus Nitrosopolaris nunavutensis | reverse complement strand
GAGGGATATCTAATCTGGATTAAACATTTGCAAAAGGTATTACTTAACTATATATTGACATGAATACATGTACTACGGTATGAGTAAAGCAACAATGTATGACGTACTCAAACAGGATGGAGCCAAGAAGTTTTTAGATTCTATTGGTAGGAATAGCACAAAAAGTAAAATTACCTATGCAGTAGCATTAAGTAAGTTTCATAATTTTTTGGATGGTAAACAGCATACTTTGGAAAGTGTTCTCAAACCCTTACAAACAAACAAGATTAATGCGTATGAATTATTGGATGAATTTGTGACATATATGACTGTCTCTTATACACATCT
>DAOM01000334.1 GCA_002501855.1 Candidatus Nitrosopolaris nunavutensis | reverse complement strand
GACGAACTAGGAAAATCTGCTAAACCATGGTTTGAAAAAATAATTGAAACATGTAAAAGGATGACTGTGAGTGAAGATGATGTAACTACGGATATTGTTGCAGATGTTTCATCCATCGCTGATGCTATTATAAATTATGCTGCAAATAATAATACTGATCTAATAGTCATGGGTACTAAAGGCAAAACAGGATTGAAAAGGTTCTTAATAGGAAGCGTAGCTGATGGCGTGGTACGTCATGCCCATTGCCCTGTTCTTGTTGTAAGGTAGGATAAATGTTTTCTCCAGTCGTTTTGACATTCCTTATTCAGTGAAATCATTAGATAATCCAGAGTGTCGGCGATAGACCAGCTGAAGCAGTTACTGAAGTTATAGAAAAAATACTAAAAGTAGAGAAAAACATGTAATAGTGATATTTCAAGAACAACCGTATCTAATTTGATTTTATTAATAGCCTTTTTCTCTTATGATTATATATTTACTTAACAAACTGAATATGCAAAGATTGAATCTTTTTCTGCCTTTGAAAATTGTAATTCCCTTCTGAACTTAATACAAATGTGAATCTCGCTTTTACTTTTCCTCCTCTCTCAAAAGTCACATATGCAGTAACTTGATTGATGCCATTATCCCTTCTCGGTTTTGATTTTTCGATCTCGATTTCGTCTCTCAACCCAGCAGTGGCCATCATTGCGACGTTAAGAAAAGGCTCTATTGCACTTTCCTTGTAATCCTCCTTTACCATCTTCTGATTTGCTAAATGGTTCATTGATTACGGCATCATTTGTAAAAAGATCGAGTAATCTATACATATCTTTAGCTTTAATGAGTCTAAAGTATTCGTGTGCTATATTCTGGTCAGTAAGTGGTTTTACTCGTCTCCTTTTATTATGACCAGAATCATGAGCCATCATTGTTGTAATAGACCTTAAGTAAGGCAAACAACGTGACGCTACTTAACTAGTATGTATGCACTGCACTAAGAATTTTATGATTTTCGTAAGTGTTACCCTAACATTTTTCTAGATAATTATCAAAATTGTTCTGCAATTAAAGAATAACTTCAGCCACAGTCATATTTGGGGTAACATTAACTTCAGCTCTAACTTTAGCTAGGTTCTCAAATATCAATTTTAACAGCTCTTTTGTAAAGAGAGACCAATTCTCACCTAGTTCATGCTGTATTACAAATACATGCTTGCTTCCACCTTCTACCCTATGGTCTGAGTTTATGCCTGATACTTTCATGTACTCTTGTAATACCGATAGTACTGTCCAAAGATTATATTGCTTCTTCATAAACAACACAGCATCCTTCATTATATTAAATGCAATCTCAGCAGCTTGTCTTATTATTTGGTCTCTGACAGGTCCAATATCTTCTTCTTTTATCCCATTCTTCTTAGCCATATCAATTGCTTTATCAATTAAAGAAGTTAGCATTGCTTTGGGTACAGGCATCATGCCAATTCTATTTTCGTAACTGTCCCATTCAGAATATCTTTTCAGTACCTGGTTTATCAAAACATTCAGTGATATCTGATTTTGATCTGCTTCACGCTGTAGTTCGTCGATTGTATGAGAATCTAGTCTAAAAGTAATGCTTCGGCTTGTTTTATGTTCACCTAAATTTTCTTCTTCGTGACTTGATTTTCTGATATCGGCAGCAAATTCATCTGGCAACTTGTTGTTATTGGCGGAAACGTGGCATTTAGGAGTTGCTATTAATAGATATTTCTTAATTTATCGTTGGATTTTTTCAAATTTCTATATGCTATGTAGTGAATAAGAACCTCATAGTCAAGATTCTAAAAGATGAGTTTCATCTATATGTCTTTTTATTTTATCCCTGCTTTCAAATGTCGACCTACAATAAAGACAGCTAATAATTCCTCTTCCTCCTCCAATAAGATCTTTAGGTAATTGGACTTCTGCTAATTCTATGCTTTGGCTTGGAATATTTCCAACTACAGACATAAGAGTGGCTATTCCAGTAATTTTTCCTCCTTTCATTTTCTGTATGGCTAGCCTTCTGATGTTTTTATTTCTCATTATTGAAATCGCATCTGCAGCTGAAAAGTTTGCACCAATTGTAATAAGTGGAGAGCTCATTATTCTTCCTAAATTAACTTTAGATGGTCCCTTGTTTTCAGCCAACACTCGATACAGCATGTCTCTCTCAGTTACAATACCTATTGGGTCATTTGAGTTTGAATCCTTTCGAGTGACTAAAACGCATGATACATCTTTATCACGCATTGTCTTGGCTGCTACACCAATCAATGTATCCTCATCTAACGTTACAAAATCCTTATCTGCGAGATCGCCAATTTTTTCCGATAAAGGGAGTCTATACATTTGCCTTAATAGTCAGGTACCATATTGGTAATATATTATCTATGGCTGCAGTGCCATGCAGTGGCCTCTAACATATTTTATAGATCATACGGTTAAGATCTAAATAGAATGCAACAACGAAACGAAGTCTTAGGTAAAGAAGCAGAATTATACGATAAACTTCCTAATGGAAGGATAAAATGTACTGCCTGTGCTAGGCTTTGTGAGATACCAGAAGGTAAAACTGGTCTTTGCGGGATTAGAGGAGTAGTGAATAACAGATTACAATTATTTGTATATGGTAAGGTTATTGCAGGCCACATAGACCCAATTGAGAAAAAGCCAGTAACACATTATAGGCCTGGTACTGATATCTTCTCAATAGCAACTACAGGCTGTAACTGGCTTTGTAAATATTGTCAGAATTATGATATCTCCCAGAGACGTAAAATACAAGGCGTAGACATGACACCAAAAGAGGTTGTAGATAGTGCCATAAGTTATGGTGCTCATGGAATTGCGTACACATATAATGAGCCTTCTATTTTTATCGAATTTGCAAGAGATTGTGGGATTGAGGCTCATAAGAAAGGCATTTTTAATATCTTTGTCTCAAATGGATACGTAACACAGGAATCAGTCAGCATGATGAGTAAGTTCTTGGATTGTATTACCGTCGATTTCAAGGGAAGTGGCAAGCAAGAATTCGTTAGACGATATATTGGAATTCCTAATGCTGACCCAATCTTTCAATCTCTGAAGGATATTAGAGACAAGACAAGTATTCATACTGAAATTACTGATCTCATAGTCCCTGAAGTTGGTGACGATTTAGAAGCTGCTAGAAAACTGTGCAAATTTGTCTATGATGAACTGGGACCTGACACTCCAATTCACTTTTTGCGATTCCATCCGGATTACAAGATGATGGAATTTGGTATGACTCCAATTGAGATACTTGAAAAACATCATGGTATTGCAAAGGAAGTAGGATTGCGTTATGCCTATATTGGGAATGTTCCAGGCCATCCACTAGAACACACATATTGTCCAGCATGTAAATATATTGCAGTGCAACGATATGGATTTAGTATAGAGTCATGGAACCTAGATGCCAATAATTGCTGTAAGAACTGTGGCTATCCTATTTCAATAATAGGTAAGCCAAATAAACAACACGGAAAGAACAGGTTTCAGTTAATTCAGTAAGCACAAATCAGCAAGCTGACAGAGTATCAAGATGACACCTTACGGGGAAAGGGGAGGCAAAGTATCCTACCAATATATTTTATTGTGAGATGATGAAACTGTGGAAATAGATGTTAAAATGATGGGCCTATTGACCATTGCGCTGCCGGTTCTTGTACTGTCTATTAGTATTATTTTTAACTACTCACATCAGACATATGCACAAACTGATACTACTACTGGTACTGCTGCTCGAGATAAAACAACGACGGCAACAACAACTGTTTATAATCATTATGATAATAGTAATAATAATCCCAATTTGCAAATTACCAGCAGCAAGCAAACCTACAAACCAGGGGAGGCAGTTGTTATTACTATAAAGAACATTGGGAAATATCCATTAGAATTCCCTGATTCACTTCTAGGTTTAACAATACAAAATACCAAGACTCAGCAAAAGGCTGGATTGCTTGGATCACAAGTAATGTCTGAGCTAAAGCCAAAGCAATCAAAAACGATTCAATGGGATCAAAAAGATATTGACGGAAAACAAGTACAAGCAGGGACTTACAATGCTCAAACATCTTTAAGAGCTAGCGGTAATTCAAGCAGCACACTACCAGTCGCTGCAAGCACAAGTTTTGCAATAAAATGAAGTCCAAAGTAGAATAAGAATTTTTTTGCTACTAGAATTGTTTTTTTGTTGTCACCATGTTTCAAGAAATGTAGTGACCGAGATAGCCGAACCGTTAAAGATTACAAAATTTCATTGATTTCGCTAAACAAACAGAATCATTTAAGCCACTTCAGTTAAGCAGCTGGAAAGACATATAAAACAAATTCAAAAAACTACTCAAAAGGAAAAGAGTAGAAGAAAGTAATAACAATAGACTACTCCTGTGGTATTGGTCATGATATTGTCTCGTTCAGATACTCATGAATTCATACATCCCAAACATCGCTACTAGGTTAGGAATTATTTGCTGAATTTATTGTTAAGTAGTCGTATAGTACAATAATAAATTGCCATTTAATGCAACATAGAGATTATCCATCATTTCCAGCTACGAGTAATTTCATTAGTTATATACACTCGTTACAACGTTTAGAAGTTCTGACTGCATCATAAAACCCTACCCCATTGAAAAGATAGAACGGAGAGTTCACTGTTAATATTACGAGTTCGCGTATGCCTGAATTTTAGTATCCATGATAAAGGGTGACTTTTGAGGCTAGAATAAACGGCGACCCAATTTATCAAGGAAAAACAATGTTGCTACTTTCGATCTGTCTGTGGATAATTCTCCCTTAAGTATTCCTTTTGATGGTATAGAACAACGAGATTATAGAACAGGATCAAGATGATCAAATCCTATACTTAGCCTTGGTAATCCTAGTGACTTCTACTTCAGCAACAACAGCATTAACATTACTAACAACGATTCTATATACTTTTTTCCACTTTCTGCTACGATAATATTGTCTTCTCTTATCCCTAAATTTTTAAGATAAAGGTTGTAGAGTTGGTGCATATCCTTATCTGGTTCGGCAACCACAATATCTAGATTTTTTGGTGTTTGTATCTTTTTTTACGTCCCGTGGGTTATCATTATGATTCAAAATATTAAAGAGCTTTATCCAACATTCAAATGCCTATCGAATAAAAAAACCGCCATCATTAAATAAACTGATAGAAAAAACCAAATCACGTCAATATAAAGTATAGATACTATCCGATAGATACATAGCCATCTTCTTTATCTGGTAAATTCGAATGTTTGTAAGCCTCCCGAAGAGGGTGCCATATCGCATATTTCTAGAATCTTGTATTTATTGGTTGCATCAACTTCAGCATTACTTTCAAAAGATCGACTTGATCGCTGTTATTCTCTTACGCTGGCGTGACAAGCTCACTCTCTCTTCACAAGTGCATATCTACGCCTATTACTTTATCTGAGCGTTAACCTTTATCACATGAGACATACTATACATAGCAGGACATCTTTCTTCTGCCATTTTAACCAGTTCTTATAGTTTCTGCTTATCTGCAATATCACTTTCAGCAGCTATATCAAAGTTAATTCCTTCAGTTATTGGTTCATCAGCTATATCAAAAGTCTTGGCAAAGTTAATCATGCATTCCGTATTGACAATAAGCTTAGTGAGCTTTACTCCCTGACTTGCTGCAACACTTGCGAATGTAGCTATGAAACATGAAGTTATACCAGCTACGCAATATGCCATTGGACCTAATCTATTACCATTTCCACCTAAAAATGAAGGAGAATCTATTTCAATTACCTCATTTCCCTTCTCGTATGATATTTCCGTTCTAAATTGATATGCCTTGCTTGGATCCAGATTCCATTCTCCTTGCAGCTTGACTGGTTTTCTTAGACTTTGCTTATCTTTCTTGCCATTTGCAACAGTTCGGGCTACTTTATCCAAGTCTGTATTGTTGATAACATTGGCCATAATACTAATGCATATACTCAGTACTTGTTTGTTTCCTTGTTTAGATCATAACTTAACGTCATTAGCCTCTGGTTTTAATAACCAAGTCCTATTTCGGTTCTTCCGAAGGGAAGATCAGGTTTTAAAAG
>DAOM01000254.1 GCA_002501855.1 Candidatus Nitrosopolaris nunavutensis | reverse complement strand
ATATTCCTTTGCTTAGCTATGCCAGAATAACTGATTCCAAAAAATATCAATACTCCAACAGAAAGCGGTTCAAAGACTCCGTCTGCTAATAAAGTTAAACCAAAAAATCCAACTACTTGATAGATAGCATGTATTAAAATAAAAATAGAAAGTATTGCCGTTAATTTTTTCAGATTGTCTTTTAATTTTATAGTAAGATAGATAGGAACTATGGCAGCAAGAGCGATAAGAACGGCGCTGATTAAATGAAGCTGAGTTTCTAACATTTTTTGGTCTTAATCCTTGGTCACCTTGAGAAAGCCATGTCATCCAAGACAACTAAATTCATTTCAGGTGACTGCAACATAAATACTTCCATAATAGTGGTATTGGAATTCAACTATCTTCTGCCTCCTTATCCCAACTGCCCGTGGGTACTGGAGAAGGACGGATCAATCGGGTCACAAACATGTTCTCAATGTATCCTTACGAGATGGCCTACTATTAACGGATCTCCTCTTTTCCAATTGTATCCGTATGCCATGCCAATGAAAGTGGACACTTGATTGCTTGCCGGGTTTTCGTTGACTATCTGTTTTCTAAGTGCACTGTTTCTCATGTCCTGTGGGGGTGGCGGCCCTTGCTCAGTAGGAGTCGCATTGATCGTGTTGTTGAAACTGTATTCGTTTATCAGCATGAGCAACTCAGATGCGTGCGGTCTTTATCAGCGCATGGTGAATCAATATTCATCATTACGTATGGCATCTTGAGGATTGAAGATGTTAGCTCCTAGTTACATCTAGACAACCCATCCAGATGAGATCCGTAAATCTATTGCGCCACCGATAACGGCTGTTGCTACCACGCTTGCGATTGTTGCATTCATATTATTCTGGTGTCACATTCCCATGCGTTTCAATTCTTCGTTACGTTGAAGAATCCAATCATTGATGTATCGTATCGTATCCTTATCCATTGTTGAAAAATGGACCAGGTTTATTATCTACTAAAAAGAATCCAATCCATCCCAAATCAGAGAAGTGATTTATGTGTGCATGGAACATAAATTGTCCCGGGAAGTTGTAATGGAATTCGAGCATGCCTCTATCGCCTTGTCCTAGCGTTACAATGTCCGTATAGATTTTCGATGAGTTTAGCGTACCGGAAGGCCGATAGTTGAACATGTTGCCATGCATGTGGAAGGAATTTACCGGGTCAAACTCTACCATGTTCGCAAGATAGATTCTATATGGCGTACCCGTTGTCAAGTGAACAGAGTCTGTTCCCACGTATCCAAATGGCATTCCGTTGACGCTATAGAACTGATTGTCTGGACCGTTGCCTTCGTCGCTGTTGAATTCTACTGCTGACAAATTCTTCTGTATTTCTTGCATAGTTGCTGGCAATGTTTGAATGAGGTGGCCGCTACCATTTACTCCCTGGAAACTGTAGGTGTATGAATTCAACATCATTACCATTTCTGTAGCTTGAGGTCTTGGAGTTTTTGGATCGATTATCATCATGCCGTATAGTCCACGAGATATGTGTTCTTCAACCGGTGCCATGTGACAGTGATATGGATACACGCCAGCAGGCTGTGCTATGAAGTCGTATGTTAAAGAACCTCCTGGCTCAATCATTCCAGCAGCTCCCGACATTCCATCCATTGCACCTGGATGCATTGAATGCATATGTAATGAATGAGGGAATTTTGAGTCGTTAGTGACTTTTACTGTGATTTGAACATGGTCGCCTTGCGTAAATCTCATGGTTGGTCCTGGAACTGTGCCGTTAAATGTCCACGCATGAAATATCACAGGTTTGTATGTCTGATTTGAACTAGTCAATGGTTTACCTAAGCCAGGGGTATTAGTTGAAATTTCAATAGGTTTTCCCGTCCCGTTATAGTCGTCAGCGATTAAAGTGAATTTTCTCAGTGCTGTGCCATTGGGAAGAACACTTACATGACCACAAGCAAAATGAGTCAGATAAGTTTTGAAGGTCGTAGGCGTTTGCTGGTCAATTGCGCAATGCTTTGCATTATCGGATTGTTTTATTGGCGGAAGTAGTTTCGCTTCAATAGCTTGCTGCTTAATTTGGTCTGCATGTTGAGCGTTATACAATTGTTTTTGCAAACCTGATATCTGAGATTGTATTGCAGTCGTATTAGCAGCTGCCGTCGTGTTCGTCGTCTTTACTAATGCTGGTACTCCTAGTGTTTGAAGCTGTGCGTTAACGATTGGTGTTATCGCTGTGCCGATCAGCAACGTAGCAACCGCAAATGTTGATATGATTAACATGTGAGATTAGGCAACAGAAAAAAGTTACAAGTATAAAAACTATAACAATCTTCCAGTAGACAACACAGTATAATAACGAAGAAAAAACTTACTATCACTATAAAATATTAGAATCTCTAATAACATAAGGCATCTCATTAGAATCTCTGATAACATAAGGCATCTCATTAGAAAATCCAACGATACTCGTAAAGCATTGTTCTCTACTTTTATATTCTCTTACATTATGATTAAGAGAAATCTTACTATAATTATAGAATATTAGAATATCTAATAACAAAACACTTATCATTAGAAAATCCGATTATTCTCGTAATACATAGTTGTGTAATACTATCTACATAGTTCATACTGCTTTCAGATTAACTTGGTATAGCTATCCGAGTGCGGCTAGAGAATAATTCAGATATCCATCGAGGCCGGAAGCACCAGTTAGGCAATTATTGACATACGGTACTTTAGTTTTCAAGCCATCGAAGTGGTAAAAAGTCTACGACAATGTGTAAAACAATTATGTAGACCAATCTTGCAGATTGCTCACAATGTCTACATTAAGTTTGGTCCTCTCGGTCTCAGATATGATGAATAGCTCAGGAAAGGCTGTTAAATGGGGTATCATCACGAGTATTTCTTAATATTGTTTTTTGTAGAAACTTCTGGTAAGGATCGGGTTCTATATATGATACCAATATA
>DAOM01000080.1:1918-6543 GCA_002501855.1 Candidatus Nitrosopolaris nunavutensis | reverse complement strand
AGATGTGTATAAGAGACAGGGTGTTATGACAGAATATCGGTTTATTCGTCAATATTGTAATAGAAATATAGAAACGGCTCAGAGCTAGACTGAAGCCATCGTTGCCGTTTCTTGGTAGTAGCATTTAACTTTAGTCAGTGGTTAAAGATAAACCTTAAGTTGGGATGACCGGTTAGGTATTAGAAATAGCGTTTTAACTGTGGTGCTGCTCTCCTAATTTCAGCAATATTGGCTCCCTATTTAGCTGGGACTATTACACGTCAGAACATTATTCTAAATGCCGTATCGATTAGTCCTTCTGCCGCAGCAAATGTAAATACCCGACAAATCGATGTAAACCGTCTTACATACCATCTTTGGTAATGTCCTTAGAGTCAAATGGTAATGATAATCCCGGTCAAACAATCCGAATTCATAACGGAATATAAAGAACATTTCTTAACTACCTTGAAAACAGATCTTGTTGGAAAATACACCCATCTCGATCACTAAACTAGGAAACATGCCTGTCGGTATTAATATTGAGACAAGTTCCAGACTGCAAGCCAACGGGCTGGCGAGGAAGTCTGGTGTCAAGGTACGTCCCGCGCTCAAGTAACACCTACACATAACAACGCATTAGCCACAGAGTCGACACAAATTATATTTAGGAATTCAATACTATTCAAGTATGCGTCTAAAGCTCATATATGCCGCCGGTGGGGGAATCGTTGCTATCGCCATAGCGATATTTATTATTAGCAGTACTGGAACTCATTTTAATAATAATGCTGGCCAGACGAACACTACTGCTGTGCCGCTTACACTGTCTATAAAAGACATCGTTCCCAACCAAATTAATAATCATTCAGCAACTATACAAGTTTCTTTTAACGCAACCAATCCTAATAGAGGAACTGCAATTTTAGAGGCAATTGCATATGATATACTGGTTGATGGCAAGCGAGTCGTGTCAGGAACCATAGGAACAAGGTTGGAGGGATTTGTTACATCTTCTGCTGGAATATACCCGATTGTTGGTGACGGATCTGTCATCTTAAAAGATAATCAATTATTTCAAAAGAATAATTCTACAGCAAATGCTTGGAACAAAGTAGTTGAGGGAAAGGCAAATTATGTAGTAACTGGATCTATGTCGTATAGGGAAATATCTAGTCTTCAAGCAAGTTCGACCGATAGGAACTTTAGGCTAGCGTTCCACTGAATAACCAGCCTACATGGTATTCTTCCCAAAGCGATGTGAAAGGCTCCCAAACCCAACGCTTCATCAGAAGATCTCTTGGTATCATCTTTTATTTCAACAACAAAGGACCCTTCTCTATCCACCTCTAAATTACTGACCTTGTAAACCTAGTTGGCTTGTTTAACATTAAATAGGCTTCCTTATGTCTCAGGATTTTGGTTTTTACACCAATTTCTTTTATCACAGCTATTAGTGACTGAATTGGTCATAATTTCACTTGAAGAGAATGCAGCAGCCGTCGAAATATTAAGATTTCAACTCTAGCTGCCATTCCAATTTCTAGTTACAAATTAATGTATCTTAACAGGCCCTCGAATGGCCTTCATAATACCTGGTCTAGTCCTGTTTCTTTATCAATCTCTCTTTTTTCTTGTTCAGGGATTGCTCTATTCCAGAAAAGGTCCTAAATAGATACTACGGTAAACTTACTAGAAGACTCAGCCGTAGACTAGTCGGTAATGTACAAATTGATATATACTCAAGAACTATACAATAGAGCATCTTATGGCCGCGTCCCCACGAGCGAAAAAGCAAATGAAATCAGACCCAATAAAAAAAGAGCCGATAGGCTCCCGGTCTAATTACGCTTCCACTGCGGTTAGGTTAACGAATAGTCAGAAAATTGCTATACAATGGCGCAAAATCTATGATTTGCCTCCATTACATACCAAACCGAGACATGACGCCGTAAAGGATTTGTGCGGAATGTTAAAAGAGTATGCTGATCACGAAGACCCAGTAGAGTTTGTCAACCAAATTAGAGAAAACATATATTGATTCAAATGTCTGGTTTTCGTATGTTACGAAAGGCACTTATGAAAAAACTTATGATAAAGCAAGAAATATCATAGATGGGATAATCGCAAATCCTCAGTCTGTCGTTGTAATTAGTGAGTTGGTCATACTTGAGATGGTCTCTATTCTCAGGAGCAAAGTAGTTCAGAAAGAGTCTTTTACGGATTCAATAAAGAGTGGGAGTCGAGTAGCAGATAGGTTGACGTCGAAAATAGATCTGTACACAAAAGAATTTCTTGCAAAAATAACTGAATCTACTATGGCAAAAAAACTCGTTGCTGTGGAATCAAATATCCCGGCGAATGAATTCTTCAGGAGGGTTGTGCAGATACAGCGGAAGACATTTGGAAAAATTTTAGACCAGAATTTCTGTCCTATTTGCAGACGTCCGTATAAAAGTTATCGGTATAGGGGAGCAGATTACAATGATATACAACATGCGATTATGGCTCAGTTTGCGAGAGTTAATCGTTTAATCACATTTGATCGTGGCTACGAATTTCTGAAGCCTTTCTTTAACAGCACATTTGAGATACAGATTATTAGATGAATCAATTTTTAACACGTAAAAATACGAGCCGAGAACCATATCACAATTCAATGCATTGCCCCCAGTACTCGTTCCTTTGATTCTTATGAGGTTGTCACAACAGGCAGAAACGCGCAGATTGATATTGACTGGAACCAGCTAATAATAGCGCACTTCAGATGAACACTCCACTCATGCAGTGAGCCTTATGAATCGCTTTCCAAAACGGCGTACCATTACCTCGGGTCATAAATGGTCTTGATTTGTTTGTGAACCTCATAGGAGGTACTCCGAGCTCACAACGTAACAGTCAGCGGCAGCAGAAAGATCAGATTAATAGGGGAAACATTTCGGTTGCACAAGACAAGGTTAAGAAGATGTGTTGTCCAACTATTCGAATAGTCGCTTAGATCGGGCCTTATTCCTTTTATCTAATTGTCTGATATGCATTTTTGATTTGAGATTTCGTATTTTGTAATTCTTGCATGGTTCTAACAATCAGGATCGTAGCTGACTTATTTCGGCATCCGTTTAGAAATTATCAGGGCATCATTTTTAGTTGTATATCCTATGCTCGAAAGATTAGCGATTTAGCGTAAACATTCCTATGCCGCCTAAATTCTATAGCGTGATCTTGAACTCATGGAACTACCCGTCGAAGTTCATGTTGAGCATGGAGATAAACAAAAATATTTCATCAAGAAGATTTATGATACAGTTGATGAAGCAATAATTGACGCTAAAGAATAGACTGTAGATACGTGAGCACATTTATTGTTTATTAGTTTCTCACGCTGCCAACATTCTAGGCATAAAAATCCTTGTCCAAATTATATTTTGGAATTGAATGATATTCATTCATGCGCCTAAAGTCATGAACTACTGAATATGGAAATGATATATCATATCCAGCAGCTTTTCACATCGCTTTCACATTGAACTATAACACCTCGATCGATTGTTCACTAAATCCCTTTTTAATTAGCAACTGTTTAACAGCCTGCCTGTGATCTCCTTGCAGTATAATTCGTCCTTCTTTATAGGTACCTCCAGTACCTATTTTGGTCTTTAGCTCGCTAGTTATGGCTATTATCTCCGGGTCTTTCATACTGTGCGCCATACCTCTTATTACCGTAGAGGTTTTCTTGTACCTGCCTCTGATTTCCTTTGATATAACTATTTTGGCTGTTTCCTTATCTAGCTCATCTATTATATCCTTAATTGAATCTTGACTGTATTGATTTGACACTCATATTTATAATGCGATTCAAGTTGAAAAGCATTGTGGATGGTTTATGGTGTTATTCATCCAGAACCTTTTTCAAGGATTTTGCTGAAGATCAGGGTGCAATTCAAGGCGTAGCACGCAATCTTGAGTATTTTCTAAAGGTAACACATACAGAAAAAATCATTCGCATTCTCTATGAAAATGTAGCGATTTATGACTAAGGTTATCTTCGTGATATTCGAGGACAGCCCTAGGCGTTGGATAGACCCCAACCATCAGTATCAATGACAAGCCGATAGCTGTTAACTATATGAACATAAGCATGGCCACAAGGTCCGTAGGACTTTGAACCCGCTGATATTGCTCCTAGCACTAGCATTGCTATGTACCAGCTAAGCGAGCGAGCCCCTAGTTTCATTCTTGATAAGCTTGATGTATCAAAAACTTATTGCTCCTGCTAGCGGTTAGCCTACATTGAGTGTGAAGAAAGAAAAGAGGATTACTATAGGATTAGTATTAGTCATCCTAGAAGATAGGAAACCGATCTGTTGATTCTGACTGATGTCACCTAGTATCAGCTTAAGACGTCGTTACCTGTTGGGCGGTATGGGTCAAACCACCACTACTGAGGATTGCTACCTTTGCTTCCCCCGCTGATTCCTCTAATGCACCCTATTGATGTACTCAAAGGTCTCCCTCTCCTGGTGCATAGGTGATGTCGACAAAAGGACAGAGTTCTGATTGACGTTGCGGCAAAACTTGGCCTTGTTCAATTTAGAAATAAAAATCTTGAATTTAATTACTACTTCGGTAATGGCTTGGTTTGAGAC
>DAOM01000080.1:0-1596 GCA_002501855.1 Candidatus Nitrosopolaris nunavutensis | reverse complement strand
CGTTAGACGAATACACCATAAGATTAAAAAAGGTTGTTTAATGATAAGCAAGACATAGATGCTGTAAGATTTGACATGACATGACTGTTTACATAGTTGTCGTTATCGCGTTGTTCGCATTATTAGTCTTGGGCTTTTTTTCGTCCGAGAGTATCTACCTTACGCAAGCTCAGAGTCAGACACTAAAAAATGACAGAGTAGTAATCCTAACCTTTGGTGATGGCTGGAAAACCCAATATACGAGTGCCAAGCCAATTTTGGACATGTATGGCTTTAAAGGAAGCTTCTTCATAACCTGCACCTTGGTAGGATTGCCGTTACGTATGAGTTGGCAGGATATAGTTTCGCTATATAACGATGGGAACGATATTGGGTCGAAGACCATGACATATAAGACTTTGACCAAAATCTCTTCCAGTGGTCTCAATTATGAAGTAGGTCAGTCAAAACAATGTCTACGTGATCATGGGGTTAATACCACACTTTTCGCCACTCCGAGAGGATTAGGAGGGGATAATGCCACTGTAATAAATGAAATTGCAAAGTATTATGACTTTGCTATTAATGGCTTCTCGAATCTTATGTACCTCAAATGTGATGGTTGGAAGCGCTATTCAAGTCAGACAGATTGTAGAACATATTTTGACAATGGCACTTTAACTTATGCCGCTAGATATTCTGTTAGAGAATGGAGCCATAATTCAGTTGACCTCGCCTATATGCACAATGATACGTCTATCTTTAAAATATTTGTTCAGGAAGTTAATAGCCAGAATAAGTACAATAATGGCGGAATTATTAATGCAATTCCGATTATAGCCTATCATAGTGTACAAAACAGCAATTTACGTGATAGCACTGGTATCGCACTATTTTCGCAAGAAATGAAATATTTGCACGATAATAATTTTAGAGTAATCCGTGTATCAGATCTAGGATACAATCGAACTACTAATAATCTATACATAAAAGGCTTATAAGTGAATATTGGTCTTTTTTTTTGATACAAAATGGCGACATCCCATTCTGGGAACATCCGTACGTAATTACGCGTTCCTAGCTCAATGGATTTCAACATATCTGGGTTCTGTCGAGATCGACAGACTAGAGGAGTTAATTGATGATGTACTCTACAGTTTTAATGCACAAGTTGCGAGGCGCGACTTATCGCTCATGATTTCATTTGACATCTTATTTTACGGGTTAGATGCTGCACTCTAGACTTGTTGGCACGTCTGGCACTTTCTGCAGGAACCCAGAAAGTACTGATCCAAAAGTTCCTAACAGAACGAACATGGCCAGAGCTAGCGGTGGATCTCCCGATCATTACTTCACAGCTAGAACAACGTCGGGAGTATCTTCAGTAGCTGGCTGTCAACAGATGGAATAGTCAAGCGCATTAAACTCGTGGTGACAGCGGTGGCAGTAGTAGTGGTAGTAGCAATTTTGGTGTATTTCCGTTTTTCCAACTACCAAAAACCCGCCATAGCAGCACCGACCATTACTAATTCCACACAGCAGCTCACGTTGCAGCAAGACCAAACAAAACAATAGTTGTGTTGTCTACATACGGTAAAGTAAATAGCATGCTATTAG
>DAOM01000187.1:523-3012 GCA_002501855.1 Candidatus Nitrosopolaris nunavutensis | reverse complement strand
TGGTTGATTTACTATTTGCACGACTGAACGGACTGTTGGTCAAGTTGATATTGCTATTGGTGAGCCCGTTTTGGTTTAGATTTACTCCAGAGTTTTGATTGGTACTCATCTTTTTTCTGGCACTCGACGAGCTACCGCCTGATATGGATCCTGCCTTATATCCATCGCAATATGCCCTACTATGACCACTCGGGCAACTAGTTCCGGGGGCATTCAGTCCATCTGAATAACCTACACTATAACAAGATGGATATCCTGGTTGATCGCAATGTGTCGGATCTCCAGAACCAGGGGCGTTGTTAAGATCAGAAGCAGTGCCGCTGCTAATGCTACTGCCTCCTGTAATACCTGATGGTGATGAAGATGAAGGTGATGATGAAGATGAAGGTGGTGAGGATGTAGAGTTGGAGGTTGATTGACCGGAGCTTGATTTATTTCCATTGGTTTTCTTTGCTAATAATTCATTTTGTGTCTGGGAGATAACGATTACTGAGGAGATGAGTGCGACAGCTACAAACAATGTGAGCAGGCTTGTCCTTATTGCTATTCGTTTATTATTTATCAAAAGACGTATCCTATTGTCAGTATTTTTTCTGTCTATATATCCATTTTCGAATCTGTCTCTTGAATATTACAATAGAACATGAAACCATAGCAAAAAGTATTACAGTAATAACGTATATCAATATACCAATATACCATATACGTCAATAAGAAGAATATTTCTCAACAGAAATCGCACCTACAGGAGGAATCAGATGTCGATTTTATTAGCGCAGGTGTATGAAAATCGGTAATCCACGGCCGATGGCTCCGATAGTGGCGGCAATTGTGCTGTTGAACGACAAGATATGCCAGATGTTATATCTTTTATTTTCCGGGTGTATTGAGATTACCTATAGTAGAATGTGACAATAGTTCTCATATATTCTATGAGCATTAAAATATGGAATAAAAATCCGCAATTCAAATATACCTAATGACAATGACGTTAAATGAAGTATTGATATTCTCTGCTGTCATGATCATTGGCCTAGTTTCTATTTCTATGATACTCCAATTCACAGTCTTAAACGAATTGAATATACAGAGATCAATCGCTATGGACGAGAAGAAAAACTATCAACAAAAGATCAGTCAACATAATGAGTGTAAAGGTAATAGTACGCATTGCACGAATGTGGGTTCAAACGATGTCTCAATGTCTACCAATTCACCCGATGTCAAGCAGAAAAGTGATAGCAGCAAGCAAACAAATTCCAATAATCATAATTCTCAAACAGACACACCTCTATTGCTTCCTTTCCCATGAAGATAAGTTAGATAGAACGACGGAGTATGTATTCCTATTTTTAGGTAGAATTTACTTTAGTCATTAGTACCGTATACTCTTGCAAGATTTTCCCAAATGAGAGAAGACGCTTAGAAGCATGCAGCTTCCTTTCCTTTGCTAACAAGAAAGTGTCTATGTTATTCTAACAAATCGTGTCAAGGTTCTTGGAATTATTTCGATATTCTATCTATGTTCTTCGCGACGAGGTACGTGTTCAAAGCTAAAATGACAATCCGAGATTTATGAGATACAAGAAAAGACCCGTGTTGGCCTTATCTAAGAATCAAATGAGAAATATCAGTCCGGTACCATTTTATGGAGGTACATTGAAATATTTGTATGAGATGTGGAATAAAACATAACCAGGCTGCATGTTATAGCCGTGGTTCCAAGGTCTACAAGGTGGATCATGATTAACATTTTCAGACGTTGGAAACCAAAGGGGCAAATGTATAGTCTAAAGTGTCTTCAGTGCGGGTCTGGTTTTCTTTCTAGCTTCAAACTTGAAGCGCCGATTTGCGGTAAGTGCATGCAAAGAGCCAAGTCCTTAGATTCAACTGTCGACTATGAAAGGGGATGCAGTAAATGTGGCAAGAATGGTGTTATTTACGGAAAAGAAATGTGCCATTCTTGTTATTTTGGCTTCCAAAAGGGAGAAACTTTATGATTTGGTAAAATTGTCAAGATTTGAAGATAAATTTCCCTTAGCGTATATCTTTTCAAACAGGCCTATCTAGCCTCAACAACAGAAGCCCGTAGCAAACAACTTAAATAAACGAAGTTCTTACGAGGTGAATACTTCACTAGTGCATATCCCTATCGGGTTAAGCGTCGGAATTGTCAAATTGATGAAAAAAATAAACATGTGCGGGGTGGTAATAGTATTCCATAAAATGAGATCACTCAAATAGAAGTACTTTTCAAATGCTAAGTAGAGAACATAATTTATGAGTTCCCAACATCATCAATTTGAAAAACTGTGTGATGACATTTTTGGACTAAGTCCTCAGATTCGATTTGTAGGTATTATAAGTCGTATGGGAAAACTTGTCGCCGGAGGGATGAGAAAAGGGATGCAATCGATGGAGCATAGAGAGGATTCATCGAGATTGTATTTGGAATTTGCGCTCAGAAATGAGACTGTCTCTTATACACA
>DAOM01000187.1:0-274 GCA_002501855.1 Candidatus Nitrosopolaris nunavutensis | reverse complement strand
GGAATTTGCGCTCAGAAATGAGATGAGTAAAGATTTTGACTCGGAATTTGGTAGAACCATCTATAGTTTTTCAGAAAGAGAGAGAATAAAGCTTGCATCTTTCCCACTCGATGAGTACCTATTACGTGTTTCTATGGAGAATGATGTACCTCACCTTGAACTAATTGAAAATATATTGAAAATCCTCAATAGTATTCATTGACACTATGAATGCCATGCTATATACTATGGTCATCTGCCAATGCATGCCGAGGGAGAATATTTGCCTTTACAT
>DAOM01000311.1 GCA_002501855.1 Candidatus Nitrosopolaris nunavutensis | reverse complement strand
TAAAGATGCAGGTCTTCCTTTAGTAGCGGGTAGTCTGAATAGAAATACACCTGCTATATTAGTAGCCTTCCTTTCCCAATTTCTTCCTTCGTTGAGGAATTGTCTCAGCCGTTCATTGGCTTCTTCTAGTTCAAAGACTGATAGAACTCAAATGTCTGTCAGCAATCCCAACATGGGATATATCTGAAGTGGCAAATCCTGCCTTTGCTGATGAGTTTGTAAAACAACTTGACGAATTAAAGGAGTTAAGAAATGCATTATTTGCTTATAGACTTGTACATTATAATGATAAAATACCCAACATAAAACTAAACATCACAAACAGAGAAAAGCAGTTATTCAAGCCACTTTTGAGGGTATTCCAAAACACAGATACACAATCTGAGCTATGAAAAGTCGTCTTCCTCAGGTTTATCGTAGACACGTTTGGTTTTGATAGTCATTCTCAAATTATCGTGCTCCTTCCTATATTAGTAGTGGAATCTATTGCTCATGATCTCTTTAGAGTCACAGAGATAATAGCATTTAATGTTGTAGAAGTCAGATTCGAATCTAGTTAATGATAAAGCGAAAGGATGAATTTCGCCATATTACTTAACGGAAAAGAATAGAAGGTCTTTGCTGTAAGTAAGACAGATGGAAAATTAATTTTCGACGCCATTGAGAAACATGGTACTGCATTGACAGTAACAATATATGGTACTGGAACAGCAACGAGACATATTCCTACGCCCTGGATACAGGAAGAGCCATATGGCGACGACGGTGATGAAGATATGCGACAATACGAAGCGCAACGCAATAATCAGTGATTGATATGACATATACACAAGACCAGGCTAGAGCTAGAAATAGCGGCCAATTGGAAAATAAGCTTTTACTTCCGTCTCAGTCGGTCCAACTAGGAAGTACTATTTTTTTGTTAGGTGAATAATAGAAATGAGTACACCAATAGAATCGAAAGAAGGGCGGGCGGTTTGGTCAAGTGATGAGGAAGGACATAAACGTATGATATATCCAGAAGAGAAACAGCAAGGACATAAGATCACTGTATCAGAACATGCTTATGTTATTCTTTTGAATATGGCAGAGGATTCGCATGATAAACAGGTTACTGAAGAGGCTAAAAATGATGATTTTAGCACTTTGTTAACTGCGATGCTAGTGTACACTAGAAACGATAATGTAAGTGAATTGTTAAAATGACTCTTAATAGCTGTCAAAAGGAAGAGGAATATGCAATGAATGTGATTGGTAAAGTCGTTTATGATAACTTAATCGACTTGGAGCACCTTCACTATGAACATATAGTTTTTGCTCTTGAAGCGCACTCGGAACTAATCAAACAAAGGATGATGACTGCACATGCCGTTGATGGTGGCAGTAAAAAGAGGAAACAGGTCGAACAAATATTAGGTCGTATATCTCAGGCAGCTATAGAGACAGTCAAACAAGAACTTAAGGCAAACCCAATTGAGTTTGCTGAGAAATGACTAGTTTTTGTTCAAAGTGCTTGAGTCAAAATAATGATCGTTACTTTGACAAAGGAATAGTAAAACGACATTGTCATAATTGTGGGTTTGAGTGGGATGACATTGACTTGTGAAATTAAACGAAGGGATATTGCGATCAAGAAGGATTCAACGAAATAGCGCAAGCTTATCACTTTAAGGATAAAGAAATAGAATGAAGGTTAAGAGTTTACCATATTATCTATGTAACACTTCTGTAGCTTGGCATGACGTTAATGATGTAGGCGTAGCTGAAGTATTTTGTCGTAATTGTGTTGAGCGTGAAAAGATGGAGCTAGAAGAATAAGAAATATGGGATATACTGCCGAGAGAAGAACTGGTTTTTACTTATGCAGACGTGCTGCTATTCCAGCGACAAGCCGACAAAAAGCACCGAGAGATGGACAACGACGGTTCG
The DNA here is from genome assembly GCA_002501855.1 of Candidatus Nitrosopolaris nunavutensis. Classification (GTDB taxonomy): domain Archaea; phylum Thermoproteota; class Nitrososphaeria; order Nitrososphaerales; family Nitrososphaeraceae; genus Nitrosopolaris; species Nitrosopolaris nunavutensis. Next base: position 6,469 of record DAOM01000311.1, on the reverse strand, counting down.
AGCGTATCGCCAGGAAGTATGGTTACAAATGTATTCAATGCCATATCGTCTGTCCGTTTTTGACTATAGTTCACATTATTCCTAAAGTTCATGGTGGTACGCATGACGATAGTAATTTACAATTGCTTTGCTTAAGTTGTCACAGAATAAAGAATTTTCGAAACATGAACAAAGCATAAATTCTGTTAGCGCCATTCATTCAATCATAAGTTGAGTATTACAACAGACACTAAAAAACATGTGAAGAATAAAACTAAGATCACTTTTAACGACAGAGAAGTTGGTTACGTTATGGTTGAGTTTATAGAATGGCATGTCGACGATATATGTGACGACTGTCTTGAAGAAGACGAATGCACTCAATGCCATAGAGATTTGGTTGACATTAACACTTATGATTTTATACATAGACTGATTGCAAATACAAAAGAATTCCCAGACTGGAAGGGCGTTGCAGAAATATATTTTACGACTGATTCGACTTGGTTGTGTTACGGTGGAAAAGATGCTGATGGCAACATACTAATTACAAGAATGATCCCGATTCATAGCATAGACAATATCCACATAGATTCAACTGAGCCAAAGTTTAGCGAAAGCAAAATCAATCACTTAGATACTTCCGAAAAAAAGAGTTTGAAATGACATATATGTCAACAAGACAATTACAGCAAAAAGAACATATGAAGAAGCTACTGTTAGAGTTTGCAACAAAACTCGACATTCACGATAATCATGTAATTGAAAAGGCTGATAATATTTTCAAACAAGCATTTACAAATGGACTTGTAAAAGGGCGATCTGTTTCAACAATGATATGCGCTGCGATATACGCTGCATGCCACTTGTCTAATATACCAATTTCTTTAGGCGACGTTTGTAGCGCATGTAATACTAAACGAAAAGATTTAGGTAGGTGTTACCGAGAGCTTGTTGTAGAGCTTGACTTAAAAATAACTCAAAGTGATTCAGGAGAGTATATAGATAAAGTCATAAATTCATTACGCTCAAACATGACAAATACAAAATTCAACCTAATTCAACAAACTAAAACATCAGCCTTAGTACTTGTAAATAAAGCCAAACATAATAATCTTCTTGATGGTAGAGATCCTATCAGTTCAGCTGCAACCGCTTTATACATAGCATGTATGATGAGTAGCATAGATATTTCACAAGCTGAAATTGCTACGGCTGTAGGAATAGCCCCCGTTACTATTCGTAATCATTATAAGGTTTTCAAGCAGCTTCTTAAGAAATGAGCGGGCGACGCTTGTATGCGCTGGTCATATTATTTGTCATCCAGCAAAGAATTCATTAGCTGCGTCTTCTATTTCATCAAGACTTCTGTCGGGCTCTGAGCTTGAATTATTCTCAAGATATATAGAGAATCGTCTAATTATAACAAGCCTCGCTATTGCTTCTTCATCGCTACTGAACAAGAAATGCTTCTTAATTTCATATCCCATATTTCTCAACTTACCTAGAAAATAATTTGTTTTACTGTTTGGATCGTTCAAAGCAGCAATTGTAGCTTCTGAACAAGTAATTAGATCGGGCTTAGTTGCTCGTATTAGTCGCAGCAGTCTTTCTAAACTTCCAAACTCATACGGCTTATAGTCTGGTCCCATTCTAGGAATATAGATTTCATTCTGTAAATCTCCCAGGTAATCAAAATCTACATCAATAACTGTGTCGTTATTTACTAAAGTTGCAAATGAAACAATATCTTTTGGTGGGCTTAAGGCAAGACTGATATCTAGTTGCTTTAGCCAATAGGATTCCGCTTTAACTTCTCCTTCGATACAAACTCTTGGTGTCACAATCTTTATCTCTGTATTAGGAAACCACTTTCTAGCCAACATATGTATCGCTGAATCGGTTAACGCAAAGTGCAAACCTTTATCGTATCCGTTATAACCACGAACAGCATTCCAAACTGTTTCCAGTGCTCCAACAATATCTACGTCTAAATGCGAATCAAACGACAGAATATTCTCAGGTTCATAATCTTCTTTCATAAGGGCGTCTATAACGCTGGAATGGAACGAGCTTAACAACACCCTTTTCAAATCAGATATCCCCATTTTGATACGAAATATTCAAAGATTTTTCCATTTCCACAATACATGAATCACATAAAAATACAAGTGTGCTATCCTGCGTTACAGGATTAACCATAGCCAAGTTGCCACAATCGCATAATATTGCCTCTTCGTTGTGAGTTATAGCGCTCTCAGTCATATCAATAACTTGTCTTGTTACGATATCTGTTTTGTCTATGTTATTATTGTCACTTACCTTATCTCCAGTTGCTGGTATAGCCTCAGTAAATATTTTTCCACCAGGCGGCAAACCATATGGCTTAACATATGCAGATCATATTAAAAACTTCTGGAAATGGTCATTGGGGATACCAGCCAAAGTTAATCCCTCTAATGATCCTACAGGAGCGAAATGTGCGACTGGTCAATTGAATACAACTTCGTCAGTTTTTTACCTGGCTTTTAATACTGGAGGCTTATCTCAGAGAACATGTAAAGTCCCAGCTGGGAAAGGTCTGTTTATACCAGTAATGCAAGCAGAGATTTCTGATAAGGAGAGTCCAAAGGCATCAACACAGGATTTGAACTCAACCGTAACGACTGATCAAAATAGTGTTAACAGTCTGTATCTCAAAATAGGAGATAAAGAGTACAACTATCAGGATCTTCTTAAATACAGAACTAATACGGGTATTTTTGATGTTGTCTACCCTAATAACGGAATTTTTGGAGTTATGCAAGGTGGCCCTTCTAAAGATATAGCTGATGGATTTTATATAATAACTGAACCTCTGGCCAAAGGCACTTACCCAATCCATTTCAAATCAAGTTTACTTTGCACAGGTACAGGTTGTGTAGACACCAATTTTGCTCAGGATATCACATATACCGTAATTGTACAATAGATAATCATTGTTCCTTGATGTTATCTTAGGAAAATTAAGATTGAGATTCAGAAACTGCTCAATGAAATATACGAATAAGTGAAAATTAGTGAAAAATTTATGAGAAGAAGACGTGGCATAGACTCCCTGACTGCAGCGTCTGATATGTATGGAAGCCTAACAATATATTATGCAAACCGTTAAACTATTTCATGCAGTCTGAATCTAACGCTGCATTAGACAATGCAAGACATGAGGTTGAATTTTGTTACAAACAGCTTACTGAATTGGAACCGTATGCAAAAGCTCTATCGGACAATAAGCCTAGAGAAATTACAAAAGACAATTTGATTCAAAACGCACTTTCTACCATAGAGTCCTCCAATTTTGATAAACAGTTCAGAGATGTTCTGATTAAAACTATGATGGCACAAGTGAAATACATAAAGCTTTTAGAAGAAAGGATTGGCAAATGAAACTGAATGGTCTTGTTTTAAACACCACTATCCTGTATACTTGACCAAAGAATGTCTAAGCAGGTTAATTGACTTTTACAAGGCAAAGAAATGACTTGTAAAGGTATCTGCATCAATCATGAAGCTGTTAAACGACTTCGTGGGTATCGTTATATTGAAGGACAAAAACGTTGTCAGATATGCTGTGTGTTTCTGATATGGGATGGAGCTTTTTGTCCTTGTTGTGGTATGAGATTGAGGACTAGGCCACGTTCTAGCTACTATAAAGCCAAGTGGCATGAAATGATATCTATACCTATTTAGACATGTTAATACAGTTTATCCAACTTTAATTTTTTGCCTATTAAATGAAACACAGGCTCGACCTCCTAGGACACTCCTGTCATCTGTTCTTTTTTTGGGCCAACATGGACTAACGATAACATAGAAAAGAGCAATTCTTCATTATTTCTTTGAATAAAACGACAAAACGAGCTGTCGTTTATATATAATGCTGAATGCATTTTATATATTCCAATTTGCTGAAGGATTTGGCTAAAAACAGGCTAGACTCACAAAAACCAAGAAAAGAGGGACTTACCTATATCATAGATAGGTTTCAGGGCCTTGACAAAGAGAACTTTGAGATACTCGCACCATTCATAGATATAGTCAAGATTCATGGCGCGCTCCCGTTGCTTGCCTCCGATACGCTATTGAAACAGAAAATTAAATTCTATCATGATCTAGGTGTACAAGTATCAACAGGAAGTACAATTACCGAATTCGCAATTTTGGAACACTCATTGGAAAGACTTGCGAAAGAGGCAGCCGCTATTGGATTTGACACGATAGAGATTGGTGAAAATAGTGTAGACATAAGTATGGAACGTAAGAGCAAGATTATGGATATGGTAACTTCCCTCGATATCAATGTTCAATGGAAGGTAGGCAGGAAAGATCCTAGGCATCAGCTGAATGCCGAAGAAACGTCATATAAAATCGGTGATGCCTTAAAGTTAGGATCCAAAAAGGTGGTGCTCGAGGCAAACGAAGGAGTCAGCGTAGGAATTTATGATGAAAAAAGTCTAATAAAATGGAACCTCATCGGGGCAATAACAGCAAAATTTCCACCCAGCACTTTCATATTCGAGGCTCCTCTGGAGTCACAACAATCAGCTCTGATTGCAGAGTTTGGACAGCGGGTAAATTTAGCTGAAATTCATCCAGGGTCCGTCGCATCAGTCGAGTCTCAACGACGAGGATTTCTTTCGAAAGCAGCTTTTGGTGTATCATATTTGCGTAAGGATCCGGAGGGTGGCCCTGCTGCAAAATTCATTTATTATATTATTAAGACAAAGCACCCTATTGAACAGAGTGATTTGATAAGTCTGAGCCACCTGCCTAGAAGAACTGTCCAAGGAGCGGTTGATGAGCTGAAACTACAAGGCTTAATAATTGGAAGAAATAGTCTTGACGATGCAAGGAAGAGAGTTTATGTCCCAATTCATTCAGACTGGCTCTGAATGCCGTTTGACTCTAAATTTGGGTCATAAAGTCTGCCATCGAAAACACGTTCGCTTGACGACAAGTTGGTTTTATAATAAAACACTAGATGTAAAATTTAAGAGATTAAGTAACCCGAATCTTCTTATTATACTGTTAGTCACATTTCTTATAAATCATAAGTTTATACCACAATTCAATGAGTGCAAAAATGTCTGTGTTCCTAGAAGTCAGTGCTATCGTGACGGCATTATCGCTGATAGTAGCTAGTGCTTTCGTTACTCCAGCTTTCGCATTGAAGCGGTACTTTAATTGCGTGACTGAAATTGCCAATAAATCGGGGAAACTCACTATAGCTGATGTCAACAGTTGTTATGATAAAGAGTTTCACGGTAGCAGCCATGTAAGCAACAGTGCATCAACTTCCAATGCAAACGGTAAATGATTAGATTGGAAAAACGGGATGGATTTAAGAATACTGCTAGAATTATAGTAGTGGGGGCAGTCTAACACTCCCTCACTGATATTTCAATTGTCACGATTTGATTTATTTATTATTTTATTCTATTCTTAGAATAGTAAGCCTAGTGGGAAGTCTTTGTATTAGTGATATAACCACTACGATACTTAATTAATCTAAATCATTCCTACACTTAGCCAGATTCGCCACCATATGTGCCTCACATACTTATTTTTTGTGATATTATGAATTGATTTTGTCTTATTTTTTCGTGGACGCTGCTGAATTTACTAATTGATTATTAGAGAACACATTATTCTTTGATGTTGCATCTTGAACAATCTTCAGTCCTTGTGGTGTAGCGCTAACTATCTTGTTAGACGAGAATGTATTTTCTGAAGAACCCTTGTTGACAAGTAAAGCATCTGAGATTGAGTTCATTATTGTATTATTGTATATTTTGTTTCTTGTTGACCCATATCCAACATTAATTCCATCTCCACTATTTGAAATTGTGTTGTTATATATCATATTGTTATGTGATTGTGAAACAAGGATGCCTTTTGGTTCATTATAGATAATATTGTTCCTGGCAATAGAATTATACATATTTCTACTAAAGTCTAATCCCTCACCCGCGTTATTATGAACTTTATTATTTTCAATTAAGACATTGTAGCAATTAAGTGAGCAGATTATACCAGTTCCGTTATTATCATATACTTTATTATTTCTAATTATCATATCGTGTGTCCCTGTATGTGGGTCAAGACCATAATGGCCACTATTACGGATAATATTGTTCTCAATAATCATATGACCTACGCCAAAAGTATATAGTCCAAAGTACACATGGTGTATATCGTTATTTCTTATGATACTTCCATCGCCTCCGTAATAATAGCTCAGCCCTGAACCGCCTTTATGCTGACCTTGTTCATAGCCTAAATATGCAATCTCTGAATTTGTGATATCTGTTGTGCCTGTTGCATTATTTTCAACTACGATAGATGGCCTAGGAGCACCGGGATGCGTGATGTCGCCAGTCCTTGATCCATTAGTTATAGCATAGTAATTTGTTGTTGGATCCCAAGATGTTATCTTTACTGAATCAATCTT
>DAOM01000297.1 GCA_002501855.1 Candidatus Nitrosopolaris nunavutensis | reverse complement strand
TTCATTTCAGACATATAGCTAATCAACCACTAGATATTTGCGAACTGGGTCATGGTGTGGCAAAGGCAGGTAAGAAAAACTGACTCCAAACTGATATATTTAATAAACATTTGTAAGTATTTCCCTTTATCGGTGTCATTGGTAGTATATGACTTTAATATAGCGTCGTCATATGGTGAACTGAATCTAGCACACAGTAGTAAGTAGTTACATAGTGATATTCAGTAACAATATAGTAACAATTATTACTATAATTGGCAAGACCTATGCTGTTTTAATGTCTTACAAAGAGGCGTCAAACATTGATCCCAAACTTAGCCCCACTAGGGGCACGAGGGGTGTAACTGTCGGCACCTTAGAAAAGTATGAAGATGATCTACAATCAGCAGAGAAATCTTTAGAAGTAAATTCCAACGATGCTTTCGCGTGGTATCAAAAGGGCGCGGCTCTTAACAACTTGAATAGGTACCGGGAGGCCATAAGAAGCTTTGATAGGGCTTTAGAGATTCGATCTGGCCTTGCGATAGCATGGTACAACAAGGGTTCAGCACTTGTAGCATTAGGAGAATATGAAGAAGCTGTGAAAAGCTTTGATATGGGTATAGCAATTAATCCTAATGACCCTAGAGCTTGGTATCACAAGGGTGCGGCTCTTGTCAATGATATAAAAAAATATAATGAGGCTTTAGAATGTCTCGATAAATCCATAGAGATCGATCCCAACACTAATCCCGGATCTTGGACCGATAGAGGGGCAGCGCTTGCTAATTTGGGCGAATACGAGCAAGCCATAGAAAGTTATGATAAAGCTATAGAGATTGGTCCCAATGATGCTACAGCATGGACTGATAAAGGTGCGGTGCTAGTCAAACTAGGGAGATATGAAGAAGGACTGAGAGATTATGATAAAGCTCTACAAATTTGTCCAACGGATGTCTATACAATGAACCTGAAAGGAGCGCTTCTTCTCCAGTTAAAAAAGTACGAAGAAGCCATAAGCTACTTTGATAAGACTTTAGAGATAAATCCCATCGATTCTATAGCTCAGTTTAACAAAGGAGTAGCTCTAAACAATCTAAGACGCTACAAGGAGGCTGTGGTGACTTACGATAAGGTCATTCAAATTGGAGACAATCTTGGCAGAGCATGGTATAATATTGGAATATCTCTGGCTAATTTGGGTAATTATAAGGAAGCCATAAGGAGTTATGATAAAGCACTAGAATTAAATCCTGATGATGCACAGACAATATACGAGAAGGCTATATCTCTAAACAATCTGGGGAAACATAAAAACGCTGAAAAACTTGTAAGTAAAGCAAGAGATATGGGATTAAATGTATAACCGGCCTAAATTTCAATAAATATGCTCTGGGGCAGTCCTGGCCTTAATCTGCCCAAACATATTGCCAACGAAACTCTATCCAAGTCATTATACCCGATAGTAAACCGAGCATTCATCTCCCCCAAGACTGAAAGAGCTTTTTTAATGATACTTGGAGTTTATTGCACCAACCAGTTGCAAACCGATTGTCGAGAAGCAGCTAAGAGAAGAGAAAGCAAAATGAATTCATGACAGTGTCATTGTATACTTTGACCCATCACTGATTACGAAAGGAGAACTAAAGATAGGCCAGAGAAATCAGGCTACAATTATATTCGCGTGTCTCGATAAATAGAGAATGGTTCAATACGACTGTGGGTGTGTAATCATACGCTTCTGCTATGATTACATGCCAGTTGGTCTTTAAGAGATATTCACAAAGCCTCTGCGATATGGAATCGTCTAATTATGATCTTGAAATTCTGTGTTTTATTGCTTCAGTAACTATTCTGATTGCATTACCTCTGTTTGTCTTTACAAACACGGAGCGTCCAAGTAATTTCATATATAGATCCTTATCTGAAGTCAACATAAAAGCAGGAATATTTACATAGGATTTAAAGACCTTAATTACATCATTGTCAGAGGTTCCTGTGGGGATTATATCTACGTAACAATTCATTTCTGGACTTGTTAGATTTTGGATTAGGTCTAAAATATGCAATTTTCCTAATTTGCGTCTTACTGATTCATCTATCACTATTACTGCTGCGCTGTCTTCAGGGATAGAGTTTGTTAGTCTGGGAACAATATCATTGTACGAATCCCATTTTTGAATACTCTTTTTCTTTATCGGTGATACAGAAGCCTGTGGTAGATTCTGTTTATGGTTATGAGCTTTATCTATGTCATAGTGAAAACATGATAGGAAATCTCTGCAATAGTAGCAGAAGCCACACTCTTGACATAAGGGCTCTACTAATGTTGGTAGAAATTCAGAATAGCAGTTAAAACACTTCATATTCTTACATCTGCTGAGAGATATCAGAATAGCAATTTAATGTTAATCTCGTATTGAAGCATTGAAGTCAAAGTCAGTCTAAGGGATAACTATCAGAAGAGAGATTACCTAAACTAGTTGACTATCCCTGTGAACTTGAAGAAAGTTTGCGTATTTATCGGTTCTTTATTTTCAGTTTCGTAACCTGGAACACAGAAATGTATCGTGGTGGGTGCGCGTATCCAACGCTCGTACCAGCACCAACAGAAGTTAGAAAAATATCTCATAGCATAGACTTAGTTAAATTTATTTTGACATAAGTTTTTAGACAGAGTATCAGAATGCATCTTCTGCGTAGACATGGACGGGACAAAGAAAGGAGACCAAAAGATGATGGTAATGCCGTAGAAAATGAAGAGCGGCAATATCATGAGAAAGAGAAGAGCAATAATACAACAAGAGCAAAGGACTCTACTGAAAATCTTCTCAGGATGATCTGGGAGTTGGTTGTATGGCCGTTAATACTTGAAAACGACCGGACGTACTTTACCGTAGAAGAATATAGAGTAAAAATGGCCGAATTCTGTGCAGTATATGAAATCCAACCCCTGAAATTATCCGGACTTTTAATAGCCATGGTAGCGAAGGGCCTTCTAACAAAGTGTGGTAATACTTATTCGATCCATTCTAGACATATGCCATATATGCAAAAGAAAATTAGTCTTGGATACGGTCTTGCCGTTAAAGAGGTTTATGCTATGGAATGAGGTGTTATGGGGTTCAGGTTCATTGCCACAGGATATATGATTGACCTTTAACCCTGAACATTTTCTTCCTCTATTAGACTAAGACTATGATGGCTCCAGGAAGTTGCAAATAATATAGATCTATTCTACCAGTTGGCAAGATTGTATTCATACCATACCATGATAGAACGAGTCGACGAAAGATTCTTACCGGCAAATTTAAGATGATGTGAAAATCTTCAAGCTTCATCAATGCCAAATCTTTCAGTTGTCGAAATTGGCCTTATTATTTCATTTATACGTTCTATTAGCTTTCCGTTTTCAATAGGCTTTCGAATAAGACATTTAGCATCTAATGAAGAAAATATATCGTCATATGCTCCATAATACATTTCTCCTGCTGTAAGAAAACAGACTTTGACTGTTTTATCCAATCTTTTAATTTCTCTATACAAGCTAAACCCATTCATTTCAGGCATCTTGATGTCAAGAATTACCAGGTCATAGAAACGGATCTTAAAGTTAGATAATGCCAAAAGAGGATCCTCATATGAATCAACTTTAAATCCGTTTGTCTCCAAAACCGTCCTTAGTGTAGTGTTAACATCCGTGTCGTCATCTACCATTAAAATTCTCTTGTTAGACATGTTCTTGCTTTGTATTGCATCTATCTTTTTTCTACGTCTTTGTACGGATTATATCACCTGATGCTATGGCCGTACAATAGCTGACTTTACTTGCTTGAACAAGCAGGGCTTTATCTTTTTATCAGTGATTTTGCAGGCTGTAAAGTGCCAGGTTGTTTCTAGTGCTAGAAGAGTAGTGGCGAAACCGATACTCGGATAAACTAGGTTTTCAAACATATATCTGAATACCTACTAGTTGCTATTCTATTCTAGTAAGTAAGGATTATGATAAGTCATAGTAGCTGCTTATCAAAGTAGAATAGTAACATAGCCTGTAAGCTAATATTAAAGTAATTGCTGCAATAAAAAAACGAATCCCTGTAAGAATAGAAATACTATCGTCAGCTGAGAACACGTCTTTGTTACATAATGATCTTAATCATATTCTGCTAGATGAATCCTGTTGTTGGGAAGAGAAGGGTTATGTAGAAAAAGATGGGAGTACACGAGTGAAGATAGAATGTACAGTTAGAGAGGAGGAAAAACATTACATTTGGGATCAATTGCGGTTAAAACCTCCACCAGACTGCTATATCTCAGCAGAGCCAACTGAGTTGTTAATCGAACCCATTTTAGTCTCCTGATAGATACGGGTTATGACGGGTCATGGAACAAAGGCTAGTCACAAATTAGAAAAAACATTATTACATTTAATCGCGAAACGCGTCTAATCCTATTTTACAGGTTAGAACACGCAGTGGAAGACCACATCTACTAAAGATAGCTAATGCCAACCCGCACTAACTGATAAAGATATAATCTAGTTAATGCCGACCTGAGTATGAATTATAAAATTTTTGGAATAGTCACACCTCCCTATGTCAATTACTTATCCCTGGTTTTGTGTCTTCCCCTCTGTCTGTGTATTTTCCTTCTTTTCTTGTTCTTTTGACATCCAAGGCCTCCAAAAGAGGTCTAACCAATCTAGGTTTATTCTTTGTATATCCTTGTACAGTTCAGTCATTCTCTCATTGGTTTTGATAAGTTCCCTGTACAGTTCATTCGTCTTTTCCACATTTTTAATGGATTCAGTGTATAATTGATTGATCCTTTCCATGCCTTTGGTATATTCCTTGTACAGTTCACCCATCCTCTCAAAATATCTAACAAATTCGTTGTACATATTAGCAGACGTCATTACGGAATATTTCTATAGCCAATTGATCATAAATATATTAGTTCTTGTTTTCTAATTTAGGATACTCCGAAATTAGCTGGCTGTGGGATAGATTGGGCTTGCTTTCATTCAGCGATCTAAGACCTTTAGGCTGAGTTCAGTTAGAAGCAAGTCCATATTACATCTTTGTCCCTGCAATAAGTCAACTTTGATCATGTTCTTCTCCATCCCTCTGCGACGTCATAAATGCCATTACGTGTTAGCGTGGAATGCACTTCGCAGCGTGAAAAAATTCACGTGTCCTGTACTTTCACTGACTACTAATACTTTTTTAAACCGAACGATACAGACTAACGTGCTTTTTTAAATTGCATTGGCTTTATCTTATAACTTTGGCCTTCTTTTTTCTGGTGATTGACTTTATCCTCCGAGCGCCTTCCTTTACTGTCTCTGTTGTCTGAGGAACTGCCTGAGCTGTTTCCTGCGTCGTCTCCTTTAGTAAGTCTGTTGTATGACGCGTTACCACCCTTGTTTCTTCTACAGCCGCAGTCGTACGCCCAACAATGCCACGATCTCTCAAGTCTTTGGCAGTATCACTTATTTCTCTTGCAGTATCACGTGTTGCAATGCTTGCCTCTTGTATTGCCTGTGCAATTTCTTCGATTGCACCGCTTTGGTGGACTGTTCGTACCATCTCTCTTATCGTTGACGACGCCTCACGAATACTACTGGCGACATTCTTGATTGTTTCTGCAGCCCTTTCGGGAGTAAGGTTTGTGGTAGAAGTTCGATCGTGTTTGGAGGATGACGACATTATACTATTATTATGTGACACGCTGGTATAAAGAGATATCAATTTTAGCAGTTAGCTCCAATCGATATTCACTTTTAGTATGATAGTTCTTTTACATCATCCCACTAGGGACCGAGGCCAACGTGGAAGCAAATCAAACATGCTAACTGAATAATATTGAGATGCCGGCCACTAAAACCTATTCGATTGGTGATTCTTTGACCTGCCTAATAGACGAAGGAAAATTTGCTTCTGGGTAATCCCATTCGTTCTGGTGTTCAATCCATGGTTCTCATAATCCTTCTAATGCTTTATTTATCTCCATACAATTTACTCAGTATCATTATACCATGGCAATGGCATTGTCTCTATCTTTTGACGTTTGTATAAGGTTTCCCAATCAGGAAAGTCCTTTCCAGATTTTGACATAATCTAACTTATCTCTGAAAGGACAGTGGTTACGGTACTAAAGGCGGTCAAAACAAATGTGACCATAAAGGAGATATCGAATCCCAATTTATCCTAATCAAGTGAATATGGTCTATTATTTCAATATATGGGATTGAATGATAGCGGTGGATGAGTAATAAAGATCTATGATAATTATCAGGTAGTCCTCCTGTTTGGCTCTCAGTCCCGTGCTCCACTGCCGTATAGGTTTACATTTCAGTTTTCGTGGCCTTCCGCGTAAGGGATCCGCCACTAACTAAGAATGATAAAGGTTAGCACTACTCCTGATGCATCTGGGCAGTCGTATTTCTAGCCTGGACTTATTCTAGCTTCATCAAACATCCAGAATACGAGTATGAAGTAGAGAATTACAGAAGAGAGCATATTGATCTTCTTGAGGTTGGCAGCTTATTTCCTATGCTCTACCCGTTCGTCTGCAACGGCACTAGGCAGCCAAAAAAGCCAGTCATACGTCAAATAGAATCATAATCGGTTTGTAGTAACTGTGGTTGAGAATCTGACTCCTAAAACTGCTTTGGCAATTAGTAGCAATAACAATAACAATAACAATAATTGTTAACTACACAATCTTTTTTGTACTACAAGGTTAGAAATTAAGTATCAATATTAATTACTATTACTACTATTTGGTAATGCTTTTTCTATTTCTTTTGCAAAGTTGATGTCTCGTTCGGTTATAGCATCAACATCAAAGGATTTTAAGGAAAGTTTGACAGACCTCCAGTTAATTGTAATAATCGGGTGGTGGTTCACCTTCTCAGCAATCTTTGCAACACCGTTCACAAACTCAATAGCATTCATAAAACTTGGAAATTGAAAGGATTTTACGATCTTATCCTCTTTTAATTCCCATCCGCTACCTAATTCTTCAATAGCTCTTTTTATTTCTTCATTAGACGACATATATCGGTCATTATAGATCATCCATTTGATATTATATTATTATCGGACTTTGGCCTCCAGTCGCATTGGCTGATTGTGCGACTAACAGCTCTGAAGTGGTTAAATCTCGGTACTCGACCTTCTAATCAGATTATAAAACAATTCCTTAGCTCCTACAGTATTACCTTTTAACAACGAATCACATAGTAACAGGGAGTCGTTACCACCTATTATGAATACATCATTCGCTTCTGCTTGTTGTCTTAATTATGCTCCATGTGTTTCCTATGTCATCATTCTGAAAAATAGAGTAACGTTGTTTAAAAAGTTTCTACAAGGTTTTTTGTTTTTGGGTGTTCTATTTTTAGACTATTTAGAAGTGTCTGAATTTCTTTTATCCTATTGTCATTTAGCAGCGATTGAGGAGCCTTTCCACCATCATTTTCAACCCTCTCTAGTCCCACGTTTGTACCCAATGGAGATTATCTTCCCGTGCCTCGGTTGGTTTTGAGCTAGATAGCTGCATTTGGAACAACTGTTAACGAGATTGGTTTTTTAAAGGCGCTTCATCCTGGTATTTGGGGAGTTTTACAATTAGTAACTGGTTCGCTAAGTGACAGAATAGGGAGGAAAATATTAATTTATCCTGGAATGATTGTGCAGGCGATTGGGGTTTGGACGGTTTTATTTGCACACTCATTTTTTGGCTGGATTACGGGCATGTCTCTTCTTGGTATTGGAACTGCGCTTGTATATCCGACACTACTTGCAGCAATTAGTGATATTGCACATTCGAGGTGGAGAGCAACATCTTTAGGCGTCTATAGATTTTGGAGAGATTTAGGATTTGTATTTGGTGCAGTAGGGATAGGGTTTATTGCAGACATATCGAGTATCAGTATTGCAATTCAATTCGTTGCATGGATTGCACTAGCATCGGGAATTTTTGTTCTTATTGTAATGCGTGAGACTAAACGCACCTCATCGATGACTATGAAAATATAGCCCATGAATTTGCAACCTAAGTAAGCAGATAATGAAATTCCGCCAAGAGTTGAATATCGATTAACTACTAAAGGACAGGAACTTGTGGAATCTGTTATTGCTATGCTAGAATGGATGAGAAAATGGTCATCAAAGGCAAAGTCTAAAAAGTATGTCATGAAATGCTCCGATATTAGAGTAACACTCGCAAAATTTCAACCATTTAGTTGAGATATAGTATCAATATTATTATTCCTGCAGGATTTCGTTTTAGACAAAAGGTGTTGGTCTGATTATTGAAAGCAGAAAATGAGTTGAACTCATATCTTAGCGCATTAGATAGAAGTTGTGTTGATTTCTNNTGCGTGAGACTAAACGCATCTCATCCATGACCACGAACATATAGCCATGAATTTGCAACTTAGGTAGAGATGTGAAACGCGGTAAACGGCATGTATTAGCAAGTCCAGATCATTTTAGGTGTGCTAGACGCTGAAAAGAATACTTCGCCAATCTCCTGATTTATCGCTCCACCATGTAACGTCGAAAACCTCATCGACGTAGTCAGATAAAGAAAAGGCAGAGGAATCAGTAAATTAGATTTCTTACTTATTTCCACTCCCAGACTTTAGATGATGTATTTCCTATCTCATCTGATTCATATTCGAATACTCCTACCAAATTGTTAAGGAATGCCAATTTGCCTGTCGAGGCTGTACTAAAGAATAACGACCCAACGAATCTTATTTTTCCTGGACTAGTAAATCGTCCCACTCCATGGCCTGTCCAAGTTGCCATTACACATCT
>DAOM01000328.1 GCA_002501855.1 Candidatus Nitrosopolaris nunavutensis | reverse complement strand
GCTACGCACCATGCTGTTCCTTGTCGATATGTTGTTGAAACGAGGCAGCTTCAAAACTGCTGCAAGTCTTGAGTCAGTTACCTCTTCATCGACAATAAAGCCCTCTGATGAATCTTCAACTATTGCGGGTTACCAACAAACTCGGGAGGCCGCGGGTAATGATAACGATGATATAACTGCCATACGAAGAGTCGTTGTTCCAACAGCTGAACAACAGGATAACACATTAACAAGTTTCACGGAGGTTAGACAACTCCGACGTATTAAAGATAACCTTTTGCTCGCCACTGCCACATTGTTTCCGACTAGAGTGGAAATCACGCCTGTTGATGGAATCAATCTCGACGTCAATACCCAGCCATTTAAGACATTCTTTCTGAATAGAATATTGGAAGGAATGAAAGCGAGAGATATTGAAAAGGTAAACCGGGGCGAGATCCAAGAATCTGAATCGTTGAATTATCAGATTGAAGAAAAGGATGGTACTCTGATAAAAAAGATTATGATCAGCAATTACCGTGAAAAAGAGCGCCTTAACGAGATTTTCAACACGTCCACCTGGGTTCTAACAAGGATGATGGAAAAGGATGGCGGAAAGTAAAAAATGGACAATATAGTCGTTTTGGATTTTGGTTCCCAATATAGCAACCTGATTTGTAGACGGATTCGAGACATAAACGTATATTGTGAACTATTACCTTATAACACATCCATTAAAGAACTAAAACAAATCCGCCCGAATGGCATTATTTTCTCTGGCGGACCGGCAAGCGTTTATTTCAATGACTCGCCAAAACCTGATAAAGAAATTTTCGAGTTAGGGATTCCAATCTTGGGAATCTGTTATGGACACCAGCTGATAATAGACCATTTTGGCGGAAAAGTAAAAAAAACAAGTACCAGAGAATATGGTCGTGCTGACCTGATTATTGACAATAAGGGCGATCTGTTCAGCACAATTGACAGTAAGATAAAGTGTTGGATGAGTCATGGAGACGCTGCTGAGAACCTTCCAGAGGGATTCGAAATTTTAGGTCATACGGAGAACTCATTCTCAGCTGCTATAGCAAATCAAGAAAAGAGACTCTATGGAATCCAATTTCATCCGGAGGTAGTTCACACAGAGAACGGAAGTGAGATACTGAAAAATTTCTCTCAAAAGATCAGCCGAGCAAAACCTTCGTGGAACATGGAAAGTTTTATAGAATCAACCATTGAGGACACTCGACAACGGGTTGGAAATGAAAAAGTACTTTGTGCCGTTAGTGGAGGTATCGATTCCACGACTGTTGCAGCACTATTTGACAAAGCTATAGGCAAAAATCTGAAGTGTGTTTTTGTTAATCATGGGTTACTAAGAGAAGATGAAGAGGTCTTGGTAACCGGGCTTTTCAAAGATTACCTGCAATCGGAAGTGATTTACGTGAATGCAGAAAAACAGTTCCTTCAAAAGTTGAAAGGAGTTTGCGATCCTGAGATGAAACGCAGCATTATAGGTGAAGAGTTTGCAAAGGTGTTTATGGATGTGGTAAAAAAAAACGGACCTTTCCAATGGCTTGCTCAGGGAACGCTCTATCCTGACGTGATTGAGAGCGGAGTATCAAAAGGGCCTGCGTCGGCTATCAAAACTCACCATAACGTTGGGGGGATCCCGAAATGGCTTAATTTAAAGACAATAGAACCATTAAGGACTTTGTACAAGGATGAGGTTAAACGTGTTGCGAAATTGCTGGGTGTTCCAAATGAATTTCTGCAAAGACATCCGTTCCCCGGTCCAGGCTTAGCTGTCCGAATAATCGGAGAAGTTACACCTGAAAAGATCCGAATTGCCAGACATGCAAGTAAAATAGTTGAGGATGAATTAAATGCTGCGGGATTCTATCATAAGGTATGGCAGGCATATGCTTCAGTGGGAGATGACAGGGCGGTAGGGGTTTTGGGTGATCAGCGTATTTATGGTCATATCGCGACAATTAAAATTGTCGAATCCATCGACGCAATGACTGCAGATTGGACTAGGCTGCCGTACGAAATAATTGGTAAGATGAGTGATAGAATTACAAACGAAGTCGAAGATGTCTCCTGGGTAACGTATGCAGTTTCAAGCAAACCACCAGCTACGATAGAGCCCCAATAGATGGCTGATTTGGTCTAAAAAGGTCTTTGCGTAATATGTATGCTGGTATACTACTAAGTCAATTAGCTAAGAAATGAGCCGATTTCTCTTAATACCATCCTAATCTAACCTTCAATTTAAGGTATAAAAATAAAAGATATCGAATTACAAGATAGATCTTGTTTCCTGTAAACTTACGAATTCGCAGAAGCCGGTATTTTAGGAATGACATCCAAATCTCTTGTCAAAGTCATCATCTATTAACTCATCCATCGATTGCAACAAGGTAGTAGGCAGCTTGTATGGCTGGCGAGAGAGGCATTTGCGTACTCGGCTTGTCTATAGAACCAGAAAATACCACAGTATTTCTCCATCCTAACTCAGCATCACTCAGAATTCACAAGCTCACCGGCCTGAGTAATACAAATATTGTAGACACAAGTGTAGCAGGTTTATTGATAAGCAGTATACCTTTATCCGAGTACTTTTCAAACACATGTCAATGATACCAATTAACCAGCCTTGGATTGGTGAGGAAGAAAAGCGTGAAGTATTGAGTGTTTTAGATGAAAGTGCTCTTACATCCGCAGCAAAAGATGGCGGGAAACGAGTTCAGGCTCTAGAACGCCTTCTGAAAGATTATCTTAAAGTCCAAAACGTAGTAAGTGTCAATTCTGGAACCGCTGCGTTGTATTCTGCATTGCTCGCCTTGGGAATTGGTCAAGGTGATGAAGTACTACTGCCGTCATTCACATTTGTTGCAACCGCAAATTCTGTTGTTGCGGCCGGCGCTAAGCCTGTGTTCGTAGACATCAACAGAGAAGAATATACGATTGATATCGCTGACCTAAAGACAAAAATTACAAAAAAATCAAAGGCTATCATACCAGTGCATCTCTATGGTCATCCGGCTGATATGGATGAAATTTCGGAGATTGCGTATGCACACTCACTAGATATAATCGAAGATGCTTGTCAATCGCTTGGATCTCTATATAGAAATGCGCAAACAGGAACACTCGGAAAACTGGGCTGTTTTAGCTTTTATGCGAGCAAAGTATTGACTGCTGGCGAAGGGGGTGCAGTAGCAACTAATGATGATAACTTGGCAAATAAGATAAAGATGATTAGGAATCATGGGATGGTCGAAGGTTATGACACCCGTGTTTTAGGCCTTAACCTGAGGCTCCCAGAATTGAGTGCTGCTCTTGCCAAAGCGCAAATGGATAAATTACAAAAATTGCTGGATCTTCGGAGGAGGAACGCGGATGTGTTGACAGGTTTACTCCTTCCTTTGACAAAGGAAAGGAGAATAAATATCCCGCACGAAACTGCGAAAAAAAGATTTAACTGGTATCTGTACACGGTTGCTTTTCAAAAAGACTACCTTAGAGAGAAGGTTCGACGGGCACTGGCAAGTGATAAAATTGGTGCAACGGTATATTATAATCCACCGGTGCACAAAACCCCTTACTATCAGGCGATTACATCAACAAAAAGTCTTCCTAACACCGATTGGGCGAGCGAACACGTTCTCTCATTACCTGTGCATTCTTTTATGGGTGCAGAAGATTTGGAGCGTATTGCAACTAGCATTGAGAAGGCGATTTAAATTGAACCCTGTATACTTTTTATTACTTAAGATGCGCGAGAACGAATATTGCGGTTAATAGTCTATACAGGCAAGGGGGGCACCGGAAAAACCGTAAGTGCATGCTCGACAGCCATAAAACTTGCGGAGAATAAATACCGTACATTACTGATTTCATCCGATCCTGCTCACACCTTAACCGACGCTTTCGCGATGCCCGACCTGGGCTATGAACCAAAAGAAATTCTTACGAATTTGCAAGCACTGCAGATCGACCCGCTAATGGAGATGAACAAACAATATGCAACGATTCTCTCGTACATGGCAACTTTGTTTCATGCACGGGGTATTGATGAAACTTTAGCTTACGAGCTTGCCATGTTGCCAGGAATGACTCAATTATTTTCATTATTGAAAATTGAAGAAGTAGCTCGCACGAAAAGATTTGACACGGTGGTTCTTGACATGGCTGCTTCAGGCGAGGCATTACGATATCTCTATTTTCCTAAATTAGTCGGCAGTATTGGAAGGAAACTTACCGGATTGGTGGGGATGTTCAGTGGCTTTGCCCGAATATTCCAGCCTCTGTCGCGGCTACCTACGCCTCCACAAAATGTTCTGCAAAATGAACTCGAGTTACTTGCCAGACTAGACAACCTAAATATGATCATGATGAACCAGGACATAACGAGTATAAGGCTAGTTACCAATCCTGACACATTTAGCATAGAGAATGCTAAGAGAGCATTCATGTCTGCCAGTCTTTATGGTATAAATGTAGATCTTGCAATAATCAATAAGATTATGCCCACGGGGAGCTCAGATCTATACTATGCTGAATGGGCAGATTTTCAAAGAGTAAAGATAGAAGAAGCCAAAGCAAACTTTTACCCACTCCCTGTAAAGGAGGTTAAACTCTATGGCACTGAATTACGGGGGATCGAAATGTTACGAGAAAATGGTCAACTGATGTTCGAAAATCAAGATCCGGCTGATGTGCTCTTTCGTGGAAACGCATTTCACTTTGCTAAAGAGAATTCTTTATTACGAATGACAGTCAAAGTTCCGTTCACAGAGAAAGATGACTTTGATGTTGAACGTCATAGTGATAAGCTTACAATAAAGGTGAAAACAAGAGTCGGCTTTATGGTGAATACAGTGCCCCTTCCTGCTGCCACTATGGGTATGAAACTTGCCAAAGCGAAACTTCAGGGCGACGAATTGACTGTCTTATTTGAAAAGATTGGGTAACGCATCCATTAATCAGAACAATCACTTACTTAAGATAACAACACGAGTAGAGATACTCATGTCTTCCGTTCACATATGGTTTATATAATATGTAATCTCGACTATCTGACAGATAGATATGCCAATAGATCCAGACTTTCCAAAAAATAATCAAGTAATTGGTAAACATGTGCATTCTGACGAAGAGCATTATCACTATGTGTGGGGACCAGGTAAAACAGCAGAGGCTGCTGAAAATGAGGAGGTAAAAGCTGCATTTACTGCTAGAGGAGAGGAAATCGCTCCGGCAGGAATACATGGTACTATGGTCGCCGTTGACTGGGACTCCTGTGTAGCAGACGGTGCGTGTATTGAGGCCTGTCCTGTCCAAGTCTTTCAGTGGTACAGAACTGAGCAGGATGTACCACCTTCGAAGATGGTGAACGAAACGAGCGCTGGAACTGGTAGCACCGTAAAAGAGGAGAGAAAAGACTACACTGACAAGGCCGATCCTGTCAGGGAACACGATTGTATTTGGTGTATGGCCTGCGTCTCAGTTTGTCCGCCTCAGGCAATTAAAGTAGATCAGTCTAATCTTGAATTCCACGAAAAAGCATCAGGTACATTCAATGAAGCTCTCTCAAAAGGTAGTGCACCGCCGCCACATGCCCATTGAGCTCGGCTTTTTTTCTAGATAAGAACGCTCTTCCATAGGGAAAAAGGTATCATCCCAGAGATATTCGATATAACTCCTTTTGACCTACGGAAGTCCAGGCGCCAAGGTCAATCCCTATGTCTTGACTTTCACTCGGGCGATTCCCAGTGATCTCACTAACAACGATCTCCTTGGGCGTACTAGGAGGCCACACCATCGCGACAAGATCTCCTTTATTTCCTGACTTTTCAAGACTCGCTGGTTGCATATTACTCCGTTGGAGCCCTCGTGCAACTAGTTTTTCTATTACCTGCTCGAGTAGTTGCTTTTGCCCATGAACTATTAGATAGACGGTTTTAACGCCTGCATCTGACATTGTTGAATAATCCACTTCTGAGTAACTATAAAGCATACACATCTTATATATTATCAATCCATATAATAAATGAGTGCAGCGACAGAGTTCACATATGCGCATCATTCTTCCGGAAAATATTTCCGAGCGCATAGGCGAATTCTTAATAGGGAAACAAGATTTTCCGTTTGTTGAAGGTTATGAGCTAATTTGTGTCCTGTTCCTATTCGGAAGACCTAGTAAAGTTGACAATAATGAAAAATGGGAAGTAATGGACTTGGCATCTGAAACTGTCAATAAATTCTATCTCGAAATCGAAGGTTACAAGAACCTTCCAAAAACAAGAATGAACACAGAATTTATACGCAGTGGATACATTGAAAGAGAGTTACAAATCAGGACAGAAGAGAAGAAAGCGGTTCATAAGGAGCGAATAGTTAACGATCCCACTGTGTTATCATATTGCTTTGTGCAGCACGTCTCTTACTATAATCAGGAATATTTTTTCCAGATTTATGGACCACTTAAAGGACATGAGCTATTGAAGGATTTAAGAAATTATCTTGAAGGTAGGATGATAATGCTAGGCTTCAACAGAAAAAATGAGAAGTCCTTGCCATTTCAACATCCTATAATTCCGTTGTATGTGTGGTTAAAAGATCATCTGATTGGAAAGATAGATTAGCTTTGTTAATCTTTTATCTCAATTCTGTATTAGGCTAGGCGTGTAAGAATATTTTCTAATGCGTCGACCTGGATCGCCAACTAATCAACATTTTTAAGAA
>DAOM01000236.1:1369-2598 GCA_002501855.1 Candidatus Nitrosopolaris nunavutensis | reverse complement strand
GGATCCCGATCTTTTCTATTTGCGTCTTTTGTAGAAGGAATAGTACATCATGGTCTGCAGCACCGAGTGGTATTATTACTATTCTAGCGCCGTTAGCGTCTGTCGTTTAGTATTGATGCGTGATGATTGGTTGATTGGTTTGTCGAAAACTACTAGCTAGAATAACAGATGGAGCATTTGAGGATATCATCAGCGCTGCTACCACCGATAATAATAAAATGCAAAACCATGTTCCTAAACCCATCCTAGAAGGAGATATCCACTTCAGTCCAATAATTAAACATTATCGAACCATTATTTATTCTCGAGACCTATTGAAGATATCTCTTGAATTTAAGGTGTGTCTAATGCTCACACATGTCCACGCTGGTACGCCTTACGTGGCAAACACTTCTCATCTTACCTCAGAGTCAAGTGAATATTGATACCCCATGAATCTGGTGTCAGGTGTGATAACCAGAATACATCGGGCCCAAGGTCGGAAAATAAAAAAGGGAGCTATCCAACCATCTGATCTTTTGGCAAAGAAACAAGGCCTGAAAATAAAGGGGGAAGCTCTGGAAGAATATGGCATAGTTGGAAAAGCGATAATTGATTACGCCGAGAAATCTTGTTATAGTGATCGGAACTAAGGGTATGAGTGCAGTAGAAGAATATTTTTTTGGAAGCATTGTCAACAAAGTGATTCACGAAGCACATTGTCCGGTGTTTGCAATCCGTTGATCTAAGGGGGCAGCAACTTTTCAATCTAATGTTTCTATCTAGCGCTAAGACGATGAATTACTTCAAGAACTGGCGTCTATAATTCGCTTACGAGTAATACAGCAGCAAGTGCTGTTATTGCAACTATTGCAGTGCCTGGTTTGTCGTTTTTTATTGTATGTACGATTTTGTGGCTCATTTATCAGAGGCTATCCCAAGCTATAGTATATCAGAAGTGCTTCACCTGAAGTGCTAAGAATATACGAGAATCTGTCGATATATTCGAACTATAATAAATTCATTAGAAAGATTATGGTGAAAATATTGATTCAAGTATTACCTAGAATAGGAATCATAACAACACAGATATCTTTTACCGATTAAGAACAATGTATAAAGTTAGCAATCGTATTTATCCTACCATTACATAATGATAATTCAAGTGTAGATTTGGCTTAAGGAGGAGAGGATTAGGGATAGTTTGTTCCTGTGTGGTTCATAATTCTCCTATCTCCAATCCCTCTTTT
>DAOM01000236.1:718-966 GCA_002501855.1 Candidatus Nitrosopolaris nunavutensis | reverse complement strand
TTCGATAACTTTTATTTCTTTTCTATATAAAGACTGATATGAAATAAAATAAGGAGACGACAAAATCGCGTCCAAAGCTAATTCTTATTCCTTAATTGCCCGCTCCATCGTCAGAGGAATATTTTAGAAACTGAAAAGGGCAATAAGAAATTATGGAGAGTGGACACTGCAGCTAACACTCCCACTGCCGCCGGTATTGGTACTACTAGCGTGTATGGCTAGCCGAGCTAGCGCCATAGCGCAATTAG
>DAOM01000236.1:0-310 GCA_002501855.1 Candidatus Nitrosopolaris nunavutensis | reverse complement strand
CACTATGAAAACCAAAGGTGCAATTACTTGCTTTTGATTGTGTTGGTACGAATGGTATTAAGACCATTCCTGTAAGAGATATCATAGCACCCACATAAAGCTAGGCTGATTCAGTAGTACCCACAGGAATGGGACGACAATGTTGGTTTGACCAGGTAGTACAGAGGCAGTACTAGAACTGGCAAAATCTTCACATTCCTAAATATTTTCCAATCACCAAGGTCTTGATTTTTATATCCATATAGCGAATATGTAACGAGGTGAAAAAGGAGTAGATAGTCATTTAGACTATGTAATTATCACATATGAA
>DAOM01000288.1:1081-2990 GCA_002501855.1 Candidatus Nitrosopolaris nunavutensis | reverse complement strand
AGTTTGTTATCAATATCGGTAAGTCTAGATGGGCCACCACAGCTGACAGTAATTGTTCTTGTGGAAGAATTGTAATTGATGCAACCTAGAGAGGCAGTGTTGGATTGAGAAGAAGACGAAGTTCGAATAATTGTATTGCCGTCGTTCGGAGATAGGGCTTGATGAAGGGGAGAAGAAGGGGCTTTGTTCTTGACAGCCTTTGCCTCCCGGATGGGAAATGGATACACATTGAATGTACTATGTTGAAATATAAGGAATGTAAGCATAGCAGAAGTAACGAAAATAAGCATAAAGATTGAGGTAATCAACCAAAAATAACTTATCAAGTTCTATTAAGAAAAATTCTTTGGCGGAATATCTATTTTGGTAGATAGTTAGATGTATGTACTAGATTATGACCTCTCTCCATTTGATAGTCATACTACTTGGATGATAATAAGAACAGAATAAGAACGTAATAAGGTATTAACGGACACTTTTTAGTACCGCCCTGTTAATCGATTTTGTATGTTTGATCCAGGTATGAATAATAGCTGGTTTTGGGCATTTGTATATAAAATCTAAATCCAATACCAAGGGAAATTAAATTGAGTTTAGAAATAGATCGAGAGAGTGATGCCAAATTTATAACAGAAACTCCCTTCAAGTGAGTCCTAGAGATGAGCAAGCAACAATTGTACCTAGATACTCTGAGAGAATATGAATAAGCAAACATTGGCTCTGGGTGTTAGTATAGCATTAACAACGATGCTCATGATACCGATTAACATCCCACCAAACGTCGCAAAAGCATATAGCTGCAGCAGTAGTTTGCTAAGAAAATATATACTCTGATCGCGAATCAATTAGCTTTTTACACCTTATTGTTGTTTAACGGACGATATTCTCTCTTTCTAAGCCAATTAGTCAGCGAGTGTGGCTTCCAGCATCTTACTCTAGAGTCGAGTAGCTGTGGTAGATCATTCATTCTGATATATTAATCGCGTGATAGCCAATTTTACAAACGGGACAACATGCATGGTCACATAGACATTCTAGACAATATCTATGAGCATTGTAAAATTCAGAGATACTGCCATAATAAAGGCAGTTTTCACATACAACAATTTTTCGAAAGCCGTTAGAAAATCTTTGGTTAACGTAATCAATGCCTTTTGTATTTTGGCTCAACTTCTCTGTGGTATTGTCTGATATACATTTAAACAAAGCGTTCCCATTATTGCAAAAAATATCAAAAATCAGATACACTTCTATTGGATAGTGTCACAGTTGATTAATGTTATTTAACAAATTTCTAGCACAATTGAAGAAGCCGGCGTTAGGACAGAAGAAAATATCAAGCCAAGTTTCAAACAAACACATTTCCTATTCTTCGGTTCATGTTTGTGTTGTGCGTCGTACATAAACTTGAGCGACACAGTTGAGACATGTCCTTCATGTATGTATAGTAAAGTAGAATCCATGCTACTATCTGATAATGAAATATACACGTTTCGTTATGATATGATACTGGGAGTTACGCTCAGATTCGAAACAAATAGATGACTCGTGAAAGATGTCAATATCCATTCTTCAACAAAATAGTAAGAGACACATACAAATTCAATGTCCAGGTGCGATGATCTAGTCCTACTTTATTATACTTGCCAAGGAAATAAAATTATCGAAGTTTAGGCTGGACGCAAAGATATTAGCTTTATAGACGTTCTTATTGTTTAAAACTAAAAGAGTGTAAACCGCCTTAAATAAAGAGATTCGGGATAGGAGAATTATGAACCACACAGTTGCAAACTATTCCTACCTCTGCTCTAACCCAAATCCACACTTAAATTATCATTATGCAATAGCAGAATAAATATGATTACTAACTCTACATGCTAGTTGTAATCTCTAAAAGATATCTGTGTTG
>DAOM01000288.1:0-740 GCA_002501855.1 Candidatus Nitrosopolaris nunavutensis | reverse complement strand
TTGCGTCAGCACTACGACAGAATTTATCAATCTACTCCTGACTGGCTGCATGCCATTAGTTTCAACAAGTGAAATCATCTAAAAAATAGAATAATATAAAATATTGATTTCGTACTAGTGCTATTCAACATCACCATTGGGCAAAGTGTATTTCCACCATCAGTACTTGCTCTAGATACTGGTTCCAAAACCCCGCTCTCGTTTGTCCACCAAGTAACATATACATAGACACTTGCCGCAATTGATGTATTCGGATCTATTACATGTTCTTTATTTGGCTTAACACGATTGTTTTACGATGTTTTACTATCGTCGCTGCTCTTTGCAACGAAAACATTCCTGTGTCATTATTGGGCCATGCAGTATAGACATTATTGCCAGTTGTCGATGTTTGAGCCGCTAATCTCCGACAAAACGTAGCGATCGGAGATAAGAGTTCTCGTGCTTTATGACGTACAAATACCACACTATCTGGAAGCCTCGCCATGTGAAATACAGGAGCAGCTCCATCGGGGGCTAAAGTTAGCGAGGCTTCCACATAGTCGGGTGTCGTCCTTGGTAGCACACTTCTAATTGACTAGTGTCGATTAATATTAAACTGCACATCATTTGTATTTATTTGATTGTCCTTCAATATCTATATCTTAATTCCTAATTATGTTCTCTAAGAAACTAATCAATCATTTTTTGCGGGTATCAGTCTCATTAACTGTTAAGTAACTGTGCTGCTTCCACACATG
>DAOM01000054.1:9256-10815 GCA_002501855.1 Candidatus Nitrosopolaris nunavutensis | reverse complement strand
GGATATACACTTCCTAGCAGAAGTGTAACCTAAGTCTGTAAGTGAATTTGTTACCTATGTGTGTAAGTACAACAACTAATTATGATCGAAATGATTGAGCCTAGCTCTCATCTTCATCTTCATCTCCATCTTCGGCTAATCGTCAATATGGATTAAATTACAGACGATGAACTGTATTCTTTGGATTTTTCATTCTTGCAGTAAAATTTGACCTTGGAGTCCCAGTGAAATAGGAGAGGGTAATCTCGATTTTCATATATTCAAACATGTGAGTGCGAACTATTTTGTAAATATATCCTTTCTTTTGCAGGAATTCACAATCCAAGAAATGTAGTAATAAACAACTTTATTACATTCGCATGCATTATAATAATGTGGATATTCCTTCAGAAACTAGAGTAGGAGATTTCACATCTAAACCAACTGAATTTAGCCTTGCTAGGTGGAGTGAAAGATTCTTTGCCTGGTTGATAGATTTTATAATAGTTAGTATTGGTATTGAGATATTATTTTATGCAGCAACATTTCCATTGTGGTTTGACAGCAACCCTGACAGATGGTTTCGTGGTGGAGCAAGCATCGGGTTTGTTGTACGCAGTTTAATATTCCTTGCATACTGGACGTATTTTGAATCAACAGGCGGTCAATCACTAGGTAAAAGGATTTTCCATCTAAAGACGGTAGGCATTTCTGGACAGACTGTAAACGTCAGAGATGCTTTATTAGAAAGTTTTGGTAAATCGTTTTTGCTTCCAATCGACTTGATTCTAGGATGGATATTTACAAACGATAAAAGACAGAGAATATTTAACAGGGCGAGTAATACAATTGTCATCAAGCTGAGATCCCAAACTGAAGAAAATTCAAGTAGTAATGTGCATTACAGAAAAGATAACTGACAAGCAACATTCTCAGGCAGCAACGATTATGTAGGGTAGTCATGCTAAATATGAAGTCCACTCCTAGCAAAGAACGAAAAAAATACTACCGATTATGGATGCCAATTTTAGGAGCTGCCGTAGTAGGTATTATTGTACTTGTACTTGTACTTGTACTTGTCAGTAGCAGCATGCAGCAGCAAGTCGGTCCAGCACCATCCATCCGACCTGCTGCTTCCCCAAATTCATTAGCACAAGATAGTATAGCATTATTTGTTAATTCGTTTGAAAAAGTAGTAAATGAAGCTCATAATTTGACCCAGAGTTACCAACATGAAGCTGGAAAATGGAAGACGCACCAGTATGACAACAAGACAATGATTTCAATTACAAACAATTATTTACTCAAATACGAGAATCTGGTAAATGAATCCAAAGCGTTGCACCCGCCTAAACAATACCAAAATGCTACAGATCTATATACAAAGAGTCTTGAATCGGAGCTTCAAAGTTATACTCATTTCCGGAATTATTTATCAACAAATAACACTGCTGAGAATGAATTGTCTACAAGGCTTCTGTCAGACGCATTTAGATACGAGGTTGATTCGTTTAAGGAGCTCAAGTCCTCCGGATTGTTTACAATTGTGCCATAAACATTGCCATGCGATATCAGGTTCC
>DAOM01000054.1:4464-8918 GCA_002501855.1 Candidatus Nitrosopolaris nunavutensis | reverse complement strand
TTGGCTCACTAACAAAAACTCTTTACACGACATGTTGTGGGTTCGAAATGATTTGTTTTTCGATGATTTTTAGGAATGTTTGATGTATTGTTTATGACTCTTTAAACTGTGGAGTTATATCCCCAGCTTTCATACCATGTACTTTTACTATATGCTCTGTCCTATCTCTCCAAAGTTCTTCTTCTGTCATTCCTATAGCAACATAATCGCAGTCCGTCACTCCTCCATCACGACATGCTAATGAGAACATATCCTGTCGTGTTTATCATCATGCATTCCTTTTAATCTCTTGGAATATTCGTCGAATGTATCAGTTAGATGTCAAGGGTGATGACTTACATTGACAAATTAGTGGTCTCACTGTTCATATTCTGATAATGGAACGGTTGAATATTTGACTTGCTCAATTCTCTGATTGCTTTGTTCCCTCCTATAAAATTTGATACCCTTTCAGGATTGCGAGTTACATATATTTCTGCTGTTATCTCCTCCTTCAACCTGTAAGAGTAGATTATCTTGTACAATATTATCATACTCATGCCTGAGATGTAAGAGCACATCATCAAGATGCGGACCGCTCCTCTGATAAATTGCAGTAATTATAGCTGTTAGAGTTCCTTTTTCAACCTTTGATATTTCCTATTCGGATAAGTCTTAACTGCATCTATGACTACTTCAGATCTGCTTGAAAAACCCTTTTCATATTTTATCTCGCCAAGTTTATTACATAACTTTGTAGATAGCAAGATGCTTGTGACTGAGAACGTGACTACTACATTGCTAAACTGGTCAGACACTATTGTTAAAGCCTAATAAATAAATCCTACATCTTGGTATCAAGTTAATAAGGCATCATAATTAGTAGTCCACAACCAACTGAGATAACGAAAGTCATGGCAAGCGAATCGTATTGTGTTCGAATTACATAAAAAAAGTTGTGGGCAAAAAGTGATCGGGAATTGGAGAAAAAACGAGAAAATTTACATTCAATGCGAAGAATAACTAAGCTAAAGTCTGTCCTCTTGCTTACCTCCCTTTACCTTGTTGTACAAGTCATTGCTGCTTTATCCACTAGAAGTTTGGCGTTATTAGCAGATGCAGGACATATGCTTGCAGATGTTGCAGGACTTGCTTTGGTTCTCTTTGCTATCAATTATGCCCGTAAACCAGCGACTCTGCAACATACATATGGGTTCTACAGGGTAGAAATATTAGCAGCGCTGTTAAACGGTGTAGTACTGATATTAATTTCGGTGTATATTTTGTACGAAGCATATAGGAGAATTTTTGAGCCGCCAGAAATTCAAGGTCTTCCTATGATAATAGTGGCTGCTATTGGATTAGGAGTGAATTTTACAGGAATGCGACTGCTTGGTAGCAATGGGCATTTCCACGGAGGATCTCGCTTAGACAATGTCCACGTTGACACAGCAAAGGAACATGAGGACCTCAATGTGAAAAGCGCATACTTGGAAGTTCTTAACGATACTTTAGGCGCTGCAGGTGTTATCATTGCTGGTGTGATAATACTAACTACCAGATTTTATCTGGCTGATCCATTAATTAGCATTGGTTTAGCATTATTTATACTTCCAAGGACATGGTCTCTTATGAAAAAGTCAATCCATATTTTGATGGAAGGAGTTCCAGCTAACATATCACCTGAAGAAGTAAAAAACTCTATACTGGAGATAAAAGGAGTTACAGGCGTATTTGATCTGCATATATGGACTATAACTTCTGGTATCAATGCAGTCTCAGGACACGTTGTGGTAATTGATCGGAACAGATCACAGACAGTTCTACAAGATATAAATGCTATACTTGAAAAGAAATTCAAAATAAACCACGCAACTATTCAAATAGAGTCGTACCATTCAGAACCGGATTGAGTGTGTTCTCAATAGCTGAAACTGGTAGTATTGCATATTGGCCTGTTTTGCCATATTCGATAAATGTGCACACATCGTGACTCATCTACACCAGCAACAAGATATTACCTTAGTTCATAAAGGAGCGGTAGGGATTGTCAATACCGTAACGCTCAAGCCAAAGAAGAACTTAGGGAGTACATGACAAGAAGCTCCCAGAGGAACATCAGGGGTATTATAAGGGGTTAACCTATGCGAAAGTTAAGTAATCAGTACTAATGTTTGGGAATCATTAAAACTAACACAATAACATAGGAAGACCAATCTTATGGATCGAGTACATTCTGGACTACAGGATCGGGATTTACGAATGGTCCAGGGCAAGGACAACAGTAGCGGCTGAAGTATTTATAAGCAAATGTTGGATTATATTATTTCCTACAATGTTGATGTTTTGCAGATCAGTAACCGAAATCGCTTGTACTACTGTTTTTTCTGCGTGTTTGGCGGTGTAGCCCTTGCCAGGCTGGTCTGACATATATGACGTAGATACATAGATGGTTTGGCACATTCTAAATGACGTTTCACTCCTGTGAGACTTCTGGTTGTGACCTGAAAGACACAAACCTTTCCATCTACTCCCTCACTTTTAAGTCGAAGTAAAAATTAAAAATTGATTACTTCTTCGATCTATTTTCTCTTTCAACGTATGCAATTACTTGTTTATTAATGAAATCTTCAAAAACGGGGTCATACCATTGACTTTCTTGTATTCGCTTCCAGTGCTCCTTTATTGTTCCTAGTCTGAAGCAAGTGCGCATCCATTGTAGCCAACCAAACCATTCATTATCATTGAGGATTTTCCTTTCATGCATATCATAGGCATGAGAAAATACGTTGAGGACATCAAATGAGTATATTGCATCAGGCGACAATGATTGTACATTATTGATTACCCTTCCTAGCTCTGGACGTTCTAGCAAATGCTCCTCTAGTCTGTGCACTTTTTCATCCAAGTCACTGAGAACCTTTGTTTCTATGTCTACAGACAGCCCTTTTATTTCTCTCCTTGAGAAAAAAAGCGTTATGAGCAGTGTGCCTACAATGCCTATTGTCTGTGATATACTTAACATGTCTGAGATTCCTATGTCTAAAACCATAAGTAATCTCTAGCGGCGTTAAAAATAAGAGTATTGAATGGTTACGATACTCCCACAGTCTAAAAGTCTTACTAGATGTAGTATGTAATCAGTAATAACAAACAAAATCCATTCCAGCATTAACTCTTTCTATATTTAGGAAAAATACCCATTGTTACTTTGAATATCGCTTTGTTAGCTCTCCATGACATAACGATTAGTCGTTTCCTAATAGATACCTGATTTAACAAATCTCTTGATAAGGAAGTAACTATTTATGAAATTCTCCCTTGCCAGGTGACTCTGGAATTCATTTATCACATGTGAGAGAAGAATATTTAATCGAAATTATACATTGTCCAGTATACGCAGCAAAAGAATATGATCTCTGAACCATGGGAACAGAAACTCCGCTCTTCTTTATATGTCTAGAAAATATTTGATACTGTATCCTTTAGTTCTATCGCTACTTTCTTTCCTTTTTCATCTCTACTTTGGCTGACATAATGCTCTACCAAATCCTGAACCATCACTTCTACTACGCCATCTAGAGCTGCGCGAACAGCAGAGATTTGCTGCACTATATCTGGGTAGCCCTTATCCTCATCAACCATTCTTTGGATGCCTCTAACATGACCTTCAATTCTAGCTAATCTTTTTGAAATTTCTGGTTTCTTGTGATGCGTCATATCGCCTAAAATTTTCCTAATACCACTGGATAGTTTATCCGATATGTAACCTTTATGTTGTCAATCATGTTTTACCCTATCACTCGTTTAATCAAAGTTTAGTTGTTGCTATCAATTATGAGCCTAGCTGAATTCGTCATAAAAACAAGTTCGGAGCTTACGTGAATAATTGCAGCCAGTAAGGGATTTATTACACCAACAAATGCCAGAATGAAACCGAGTCCATCTACAAATAGAGTTCCAAAGAAGTTTTGTTTGATGGCAAACAGAGATTGTCTTGATGTCCTTAGCAAATAAGGTATCTTGGTTAGATCCTCAGTCATAAGCACCACATCGGCAGTTTCAATAGCTACATCTGTTCCACTTCTCCCCATGGCTATCCCAACATCGGCCTTAGCAAGAGCAGGGGCATCGTTTATGCCATCACCTACCATTATGACAGCTTCATTCTTCCTTTCTCCTTTCTTTTTCACTATTTCCTCAATTATTGAAACTTTGTCTTCTGGGAGTAAATTAGCATGGTATTCCTCAATTCCCGCTTCATTAGCTATCCTCTTTGCTATGCTTTCATTGTCTCCTGTCAACATGACAACATGAATACTCATTGCTTTGATCTTGGATATCGCTTCTTTGGTCTCTTGGCGTAACTTGTCTTCAAGCAAAACTGCACCGATAATTTGTCTATCTAACGACACAAAGGCAGTTGTGGAAGAGAATAGCTTATCATTATCATTATCAGAATCAGAATCAGAATC
>DAOM01000054.1:0-4148 GCA_002501855.1 Candidatus Nitrosopolaris nunavutensis | reverse complement strand
ATCAGACCCAGTAATCTGCAAGGTTTGACCAAAATTACCATCGTCTTTTGCAAGGTACTGATATTGTCTTCTATTCAGTAATAATGAGAATCCTGGTCTCAAACTTGCTGAAGTATCTCCACCTGTATTTGAGCCGGTTAACTTCGTTTCATCTTCCATGAATTTCATATTACCTACTGCTATTCTTCGACCATCATGGAATACAGTAACACCTCTACCTACTTTTATAATATTTTCATTGTCATCACTGCTGATGTCTATTCTAGATTGATTGTTACTATTATCCAAATTCATTTCAATTTGTTTCTCTCGAGCTCTTGCTACAATAGCCTTCGCGAGAGGATGATTAACATTTTTCTCAGCAATGGCTGCATATTCTAAAATTCTTATTGGATCAATCCTGGGATCAAAAGAAAATACCTGCGAAACATCGGGCTTTCCTGAAGTTAACGTACCTGTCTTATCAAATACTATAGTCCCTGCCCTGTTTAGATTTTCAATCTGGAGTCCACCCTTGACTATGACACCCCTCCTTGAGAGCTTACCATTAGCAGCAAGAAGAGCAATAGGAGTTCCGACAGCAAGTCCACATGCTCCTGCAACTACAATTACTGATAAAGTAGAGACAACGTTATGAGTAACGATAAAAGTAAGCACAGATAACCCAATTGCGAATTGAATTAATCTTGTAGCAAGCTTATCACTAAGCTTATGGATGGGAGCTTTTGATGCCTCTGCTTCTTCGACCAAACGAATAATTTTTGCAAAAGTAGTATCATTATAGAGCTTTTCACATTTTATCTCGAGTTGCTGAGTTAAATTTATGGTTCCAGCAAATGCAGAATCACCTACACTTTTCTCAGTTGGAGCACTTTCACCAGTTATACTAGACTGGTCGACTGTTGACGCACCTCTAAGAATATGACCGTCTACAGGAATAGTATCTCCTTCTCTTACAATAACAATATCACCAAGTCTTACTTCGTCGATTGGGGTTTCTAGTGTTGTAACTGTTACACTTTCCTCATCTCCGTTTTTGTTGTTTCTTTTAATAATTGCTTTTCTAGGAGATAGATTATAGAGTAGTTGTATGTTTTTTCTCCCTTTTTCTACGATATATCCTTCAATGAATTCTGACAAGAGTGCAAAGAAGGTAATTACTATAGCTGGAAGAAATTGATATAAGGCAAGAGAAGCGACAATAGCAATTACCATTGAAAGCTCCATGTTTACTCGTCCTTTTCTTAATGCGAAAAATGATTCTTTGAATATGGGATAACCTCCAGCTAATACAGAAATAACGACTACAATATTTCCTAGCCATGTTGGTTGTAAAAGATGCATCCATCCTATAAGTACAATTATTGTAGCCATCCCAGCCAGACGAAGTATTTCTAACTTCTTATTCTCTGGTTCTTCAACATCATCCTGCTGTCGTGACTGATTTGGCTCGAATTCACATGCCCGGACACAGGTATTCACGACATATGCTATGGGGGTGCATAGGATATAAATACTTTTAACCTTATAGTTCTAGCTATGTATAACCAAAACTACGATGCAGATTGTCATAATGCCATGCCATCTTGAAAGCCCATTCAATTGCATTGTAGCCACTACTACTAGTAGTAACCCATTGGGATCTGATTGTTTTTTAATTTAATTGATATACGAATAAACATTTTAGGGTCAAGATGTCCCCCTGGATAGGATTGGCGCCTTTTTCCCTAAAATGATAAGCCTTGGTCTCAAGGTTGACAAATCTAAGAAAATAGAGATCTGCTGCCAAGACATGAAGGAAGAAGACTATTGCCTTCTCATATCAAAGGACAAGGAGATTTATGCCTACAACTATGAATGCGGTTAATTGGACTTTCCTGAGCCAATCAAGTATTGTCCATGGTGCGGTACCCAGATAGAACTTACCAAAAGGCGTAGCGATATTTAGTTAACTGCAACCGACTGCATTTGAGGCTTACTACGCATTATCATGGGAGACGATTTATGATTTCCAAACGAAAAAGCATTTTGGCAGCAAATCTGTTTACAATGTATCCATTCACTCAATTGGTTACATTTGAGGTTTATCCATGAAATCCCTGCTCATGATTTAGATATTTGAATCGGTAGTCCCCCAACTCAAGTATTATTGTATTCCTGAGTATTCCTTTTTGAATGATATATTTAATCTGGCGTTGATGGGTATACATATAATACATAGTTATATAGACACTTTAATGACTATCCCTTGATCGATTCAGATGCAAACTGTTAAGGTAAAGACAAATGCAGGCACAAATACAAATACAAAACAAATTATCGATGACGATGACAGCGAACTTTTATTTGAAAGAAAGATACAAAACGCGACCGAGTGCCTAGCTCACGATTGCTTTAACTGGCTGTATGAAAAGGTAGCGAAATTCTCCAAAGAGAATGCCGCAGTTATCGCAAACTGAAGACAGAGACTAATTTATCAGATAATTATAGGAGATCTATTATAATTTTATTAAGCAGATTCTCGGTGTTTTTTAGCAATCAAAAGACATTCAAATCCATGACTAGAGAGGATAGCCTGTCGTTTCTTGATAGTTTTCGCAAAATTGAAAGTGTGGACCCAATGCACAAGTGGATTGGAACATACAACACATGCAATTGCAGAGCAAAGACATCTAAATCATAATAATCCAGATGAATTGATTGAACTTATTGCTTCTGAAATGCGAAAGCAAGGATTAGACCCAACAAATGAAGGGGCTTTTGATAGTTACCTAAACCCCGATTATGTAGACATGAAATCAATACAGAAACAAATTGCGGTACCAAATAAACTACTATTTGTAGATTGATTATTGGTTCGTAGTTACCTAAACTCCGAGTTTATGTAACTAGTTCATATTTCTGATTTGCCAAACAATTGATTATTCGTATAAGCGTCCAGGCCTCTATTGTATTGTCACCTTCGACTTAGACTTTAAGTCAGTGTGTCGGACTCGATAGTATTCGTGAACGGGGAATTTGAGAATGGATGGTTGGTTTTCATGGCCTTCCTCCCGGGAGGATATGAGGGTTGAATCGAATTTCACTTGGTTTTTGATACTACCTGCCAATTTCGGACACCTATACCTCACATTAAATGATGATTTCTGAAAAGAAAAGGACCTCAAGCAGGAATCAATTAAATTGAGTCATATGAAAAAATTACAAGTCTGGTCACAAGGTCGCTAGAGGGATAATTCAACATTCTTCGGTTCTTTTGTATTGGGATCTACTACGAACTGGTTGTACGTTCGATTAACATAACCTTGAATGACTGCCTTTTCCTTCGGTTTGACCCGAAAGCCTATTGTTATCAGATCATCTTGTTTTTCAACACCTGCCTTTTGGGCTGGCTTGTGTCGCATTACCTGGTTTGCTGCCATGGGGTGGTCCTAATTCCGTAAAATCTATGTCAACATTATTACACACTAATGGACAATATCGATAATTCTACCTTACGATATTAAGTTTAATACGTCATTTTTTTCCTACCCGGGTCTTTCCGATAGGTCAAACTACAGTTTTTGAAAAAGTCAAATTAACACACAAGAGGCCTCATTCGCACGCTCATAGGCTGCATTACTTTTTAAAACTTTTTACAAAAATATACAAAAAATATGGTTGCCGCCCTCCCGGGAGGGTACCTCTTGTCTTGTCCCTTTGACTGTGCTTACCACTAGTACAATGGTTTCATTAGATGACTGAATTCAAAAGGGAATATAGTATGAACCAAGTTTCCATAGCATTCCCATATTCTAATTGGTGGAATGCTTTTGCTTTTCCTACCTTTAATCTCACTTTCCAATGCTACTGCCCTATGAAAGCCATCAACGATGATTTGTTTTTTAATCAAATTATGATATGCGGTCACGAAGTTAACAAGGAACAGCATGAACAACGACAACAACTACCATCAAGGTAGCTAACGAGAATAACAGTTTGTTTTTCTAAAACGTAGGTATATTGAGAAATTATATCTCTCGGTCCAATATCGACTGATTATGTAAGGGGAGAATTACCCACAGAGGGATCGAAAGTAGCAATCATTGGTTCCGTAAAGGTCATAGGCAAATCAAATATTAAGAAGAAATATTTGGTGGTATGTAATT
>DAOM01000143.1 GCA_002501855.1 Candidatus Nitrosopolaris nunavutensis | reverse complement strand
ATTATCATAGCAATAAAATACATATGAAAATAAGAGTCTACTTCTGCAGAGAGATTGATCCTGAAATTATTCTTAAAGGTAATAAAATTAGCAGACAGGCATTAGATACTATTTACGATTTAGTTTGGGAATGCGAGTTTAAAAATATTCTTAATGTAGGCAGAGTGTGGTTAAAGTTTAGAGAGGAAGAAAGACCCTTTGGAATACCAGTAAATGAAAAAAGAAGTCATAGCAGAATAGCTGCAGGAGATATAATTCAAATAGCCAATGATTTTTACATGGTTAACCAAGTTGGTGCAAGACAAATAGAAGTTACCGTGTGACGATCCTCAAAATGGGCTTTCTGTGGGCTATGAGCAGAAATACTGGGATGGGTGAAAAATCTGGAATGATGTCAAGTAATAGTAGTGGTACTGGTGGTATGATGCAAGGTACTACTAGCCAAATGACTCGGAAGGCCGGAACAACGATGTCTGACAATGGTAGGGGCAGTACTACAACTGGTGGAATGACCAGTAACACCGGGATGGGTCAAAAATCTGGAATGATCCAAGACACTTTTTATATTAGAAAACGGTTGATTTGTGTTTAGGACTGGTTCGTTATCATCATATTCTTCTTTATCAACTAGACAACATGTGGTATGGCTATTTTTCTAACTCTCTGTCGGTCTACATATTGGACCCTTATTGTGTTGTTGCATCATAAATGTCCCTAGGTGTCATACCGTTTTCAGGACTTCTGGGCGGTTCCGTGATTCCCAATATAAATAACAAAGAAAATTACGAGTTGCTACCTGCTCTTCACTATGAGTAGTAAACGGACTGTAAGCCATTAATCAATAAGAGTATCAGGAAACAGGATTGGGATTGTATATTTCCAATGGTGTGAACGTAGCGTACAGGAATAACATTGCGTACTGCTCTGCGGTACTGATGAACAAGAATACTATGGAGGTAAAGGAATCTGTCAACATAACATTGAAGGTAAGCACTCGTATGTGCCCAGTTTTTTTATGTTAAGAGAATCAGATGTAATAATAAATATTTTGAAACCGTTAAAAAACCGTTTTGACCTTCTATTAATTGATGGTCATGGCGTTCTTCATCCTAGGAGATGTGGGCTCGCCTCTTACATAGGCGTTATAACAGACAGTCCAACAATTGGTGTTGCAAAAAACATCCTGTGCGGCTCAGTTAAGGCAGATCATTTTATCGATGTTGATGGAGTTATCAATGGGTTTAAAATGATAAAGGAAGAAAAGAAACCAATCTACATAAGTGTCGGTCACAAAATTAATTTAATAAATGCTATCAGTATCGTTAAGCAATTAGTTAAGCCGAAAGAACGAATTCCCGAACCGTTACGGCTTGCAGATATCTACTCCAAAGCGCTAGCAAATTCGGTACCTTAAACGTGCCCACTACAAACCTTAATTTGGGTTCCATCAAGCTTAGTTTTATGTGAGCACAATCAGAACCACCGACAGCAATTGGTTTAATTGAAAATCACTTGGTATGCATATAGTAGACGAAACAAAATGAGAAACTGGACTAACGGAAGTGTTGCTGGCCCTTGTGAAGTCTCTACAATCCATTCTTAGTTC
This sequence comes from Candidatus Nitrosopolaris nunavutensis, assembly GCA_002501855.1. Taxonomy (GTDB): domain Archaea; phylum Thermoproteota; class Nitrososphaeria; order Nitrososphaerales; family Nitrososphaeraceae; genus Nitrosopolaris; species Nitrosopolaris nunavutensis. Next base: position 1,834 of record DAOM01000143.1, on the reverse strand, counting down.
GATTGTTTATGTAAAGATATAAAAATAAGACCAAAGAAATTCTATATTGCTTTTCGACGCAAGCAAGATTTGTTGGCTTCGTGTTTCTAAAGTCTAAACTTAAGGCTTACCTCAACATTGATTTTTCCGATATTCAAGATCCATTAAAGAAAACAAGGGACGTTACAGAAGTAGGGCATTACTCACATTGCAATACCGAGGTGACAATTACTGACCTAGGTGAAATTTCCTATGTCTTGACACTCATAAAACAGGCTTACGAAAAAAGTTGATCGCATAAACTTGCGACTTGATGTTGTACATGTCGCACCATGTACAACTTGATGTTGTTACGGACATGATAGTAAGAAGTACGGTGTAAGGCTTGCATGCAGAATGTTTAACAATAGCCAACATCACTAAATTATTTCCATGGCTTATTTGATTATTCTCAGAGGCCCCATGGGCTCAGGCAAATCATCTATAGCAACACAAATCAAACAAATTGTCGGTGGCGATAATAATACAGTCGTACTAGACCTGGATAGAACAGGAGAAGAATGTGCGCAGGATATTCAGCGGGCACTGAATTATGAAAATGTAGTTGTAGAAATATCTGAAGGAACGTCGCACACAACAGATCCTCAAACATGGATACACAAGTTTAAGGATAAAGGCTGCACCATACTGTCAGTTATATTACTATCAACGTTGGAGACGTGTCATATGAGAGTTAAGAACAGAAGTCATGATATTCCTACTGATGATAAGATAGATCTTTCTTTTAATACATTTTATCAAAAGCTGCTAACCATTTTTGCTGTAAAAGGTCAAGTTAAAGAAATATGCATCAATACAGAACGATATAAAAATGAGAAAGAAGTAGCTGAGGAGATATCGAAACATTCCATACTAAATCAATGATGAGGTGAATTATTTACCTTGAAAATGTGATCATCACAGAAAGCACCACCGCATATTTCACATACAACAGAAGTTTGCTTTCGGACACTCCCTTCACACCCTCCAGTCTCCTCTCTCATTTCCTCCAAAAACCCACGTTGTAAAAGATAATCTTTCTTCCTTTTCTTGTTCAACTGTGTTTGAAGTATGTCTATCTGTTATAGAAATCCCAACAGAATGGGAATGTTAGCTCTGAAGTGTGTCAAACTTGCGAAGCGGGGCCAACCTTTCATCAACAAAGTTCCCGTTGCCTTTCGTCGACGCATAAACAGCCCACCTTAAAATTGTATCCCCGTGCGGAAAGTGGTGCTTATTCAGGAGTGTTTCGAGTTCTTTAATTTTTAGGCTCGTTTCTTGAGATTGAGTTCCATATGGTTGATCATCTGTTTTATGCATAGCTTGCAGTATTGGACTAGTAGAATAGTGGGATTTTTTGTACGTATTACCTTGGGGTGCTTGTTGCAGGGCATTTCCAGGCCTGAACGTTTCGCCTACAGAGTCTGCAAAGGTGGCAAGTCCAGATTTATTGTTAGAGTTATGAGCGTGGGAGTCTCCCATTTTTGGCTACGTATATACCATGAAGGATGGCTGGGCAGATATCGGCCTGATAATGTGCCCTCTAGATATTCAAGTAGTCGAACGATCTCCCATCTACCGTTGTGTAAAGTAAGATTATGTCTTGTCGCACTGTATTTCCTAGTAAAGTGCTCTGAACATGTTGCGCAGACATATGTTATTCGACCCATTTCGATCAAAAACGATAGTGACTTTATCTTTTTAAGACTTTTTTTGAGCGCGACGCAGTGCACCATTGCATAATATGCCAGAATATAGCTGCAAACCTTGCAACGACTCAGATTTAATAAGGAAAATACATCTAGTTGGTACTCTT
>DAOM01000369.1:4083-4215 GCA_002501855.1 Candidatus Nitrosopolaris nunavutensis | reverse complement strand
TAGAAGCTGTATTGTTAGAAGCTGTATTGTTAGAGGTCGTTGGTGTGGCTGTTTTCTCTAGATGGCGATTTGGAGTATGCGCTTCAACAGAAACGGTGGCAAGGATACCAGTTTTTCCAGTTGTCGCTGGGG
>DAOM01000369.1:0-3732 GCA_002501855.1 Candidatus Nitrosopolaris nunavutensis | reverse complement strand
GATGTTGCGCCGTCGTCGAATTTGTATCGGATTGTGTCGCTCCCTGCTGCTGGGTCCCAGCCAATATGCCTGTCTTCGCCAGTATACCGTTGACAGTAAGTGTGCTCGGTAATTGCTCCGTAGGCTGTAATGCCTTGAATGCTGTCGTGACATTTTGTTTAGCCGGCAGAGGAGTTGCTTTTCCTGTTTCATTTTTGGTTTGGTTCGCAACAGTGGATTTCGATGTATTAACACCCGCTTGTTTAGACGAAGATGTCACTCCTGTTATGTTTACGCTATAGAATTTTGTGGCATTCATGGAATTATCATGACAAGATAGTTTAGCAGTGAGTTTGTTTGGGCCTTGTTTGATACTAGTATAGTGAGGTGTAAGGGTGTAATTCCACGAGGAATAATCACCCCCATGGGCCGCCACTGCCTTTTGGTATGGCTTCACATCATCAACAATAATCGATACCTGACAACTCATTGTTGAATTATATGCGGATGTGCCCGAGATTGACAAATTTTTGATGCCAACTGGAATTTGTTGTCCCTTAGCTGGCGAAGTGATTTTAATAGCTATAGTTTTTGCTAATTGAGCATAAGTTGAATTGCTATAAATGGTGAATAAAAGCATTATAGAAAACGAGAGCGACAACAGTAATTTTTCCAGATTCAATTATGCAAACGTCTCTAGAGATCGGACTATAAAAATATGGGTTTGAAAAATTTTGGCCTAGTGTAAATTATTTGAGCGTGGAGCAGTTAAAGCATAGTTTTGTAGCCCCCTAAGTCTAAACAGGACGACGCCGGTATTGAACCCGCCTCGTATACTAGAGACAAACTCAAAGATGGGCATCTTGAGCAGAGAACCTTCCCCATTCAGCCATTTACAACCATATTTGCCGAATCAAGGTATAGATATGAACTCTTAAAAGTCATATGCCCTGCCCTGTCAGCAGCGATATGGGCAACGGAGGGCGTGTTTTATGGTCCTCCTTTCGTTGACCACTGTGTATAGATCAGGCGTTTCAAAGAGTGCCTCTGAAATCGATCCCGGCTTCTCCTGTCGGTGTAATTGACCGTATACCCTGTTCCGATCCTCGCATCCTTTGACCGTTACTTTGTAGCCATATCATAAACCTCGTTATTTTTTTTGAAACGATGTGGGACCTCTACAAAACTATGTCGTCTAGCTAGTTAACTCCGCATCAAGAAAAGTGGACCCCTCTATGCTTCAATTGGGTATTCCTTGATCCATCTGTCCGTGTATCGTCTCATGTTTTGTAATACCACGATTCTCGATATTTCACTCTCGTCCATGATTGAGTAGTCTTGCAGCTTAAAACACATCTGCTCGGAAAAAGACCTGATCTCCTTCATTTCAAGCATGTTCTCCGCCTCAAGTCGCTGCGTAGACATTCCTATATGCATATAGGATTTCAATTCGATAAAGTGTGGGTTACCCTGTTGCATCATTTCGGCGAATTCGTCAACAAAATTCATAGCGTCATTATATTGTCTGATAATTGTCATCCTGAGTACTGTTCTTGTATTTGCAGTTGAGAGAAATCTTAGACTTTTCCGCCATCTTTCCCAAGCGTCTCGATGACGGGGACGGTTCACGAGGTAAAACATTTTCTTGTTCGAAGCATTCGTGGACAAATATATCTGAGTAGGGAGCGAATCCTCATCTGCCAGCCTCTGAAGCATTTCCGGCTCCTGACCATTGGTTACGAGAAAAATCGATTTAGTTGCAGGCAATCTTCCAAGGTATTTAATCAATTGAGGTAGTTTGGGATACATTGTAGGTTCGCCGGACAACGATATTGCATAATGTGCAGGAAAAAGTGACTCGTCGAGCTTTTTCTTGTCATTTTTTTCATGACCGTAAAACCCATTGATCAATTTTTTCCGTTCAGCCAGCAAATTTTCAACAATAACGTCGGGCTCGTCAACCAACTCTGGCGGCATTTGAAGTGTATCGTAGAATTCAGTCGGACGCCAACAATACACGCATCGATTCTCACAATTCATGGCAGTTGGAGTCATTTCCATGCACCTGTGAGTCGAGATGCCGTAGAATTTGTGCTTATAACAGTTACCTGCATTTGAAAAAGATTTTTTCGTCCAATGACACAACTCGACGGCCGAATGGTTGTATACGCCGTATTTTGCCTTTTGCAGCCTCGATTTCACAGCGGGACTGATTTGTATGAGATTATCTTGCGTAACATGTGAAACGTGTTCGTCCGAGCAGCTCATCTAATTTTCTTCAAAAGGAATTGAATTTAAAGCTTCCATGAGCATCACGACTATCTTGTTAGCTGGTTATCCGAAATATAAGCTTCGTACTCTATTTTTGTAGGCTGTTGGAAGACGGTTAGAGGAGCACTGAGAACCTCGACAGTTAGTACTCAAGAAATAATGAAAATCAACCTTGATCGTGTAAACTGGAAAAAATCCCTTCCGATAACATCATTCACGTAACTGGTGGAAATATCAAAAAAGTGCTGATTGCAGTTACGTCTCTGCAGCAAAGCTTATGTTGGCCAGGAGTCTCGGATGCGACGCAGTTATTGCACATCATCCAATAGGAATTTCTGCTCTGAGATTTTCTAAAGTCTTTAGCAGACATGTCGATTTCGTGGTCCAAATGGGCGTACCAAAACGTGAGGCCTGGTTAGCCGTACAAGAGCTGAAAAAAAAATTCGATTTAAGAGCTCATGCCAACATTTACAACGATGTTGTGGACACTGCGAAAATGTTGAAGATGCCACTTGTAAACATTCATCAACCCTGCGATGAATATATGCGAACTGAAATTCTCAACAAGCTAAATTCTGGAATAACCAGATACGTTTCTGATATGATCCGTTCAGTTGAAGAGATTCCTGAATTCAGAAACGCATCAGCTAGGATAAAACTCGTTCATGGTAACGTTAGAAGTGAAACCGTCTTGGATTCGTCTTCCATAATATCTTCTATAAGATTTCTTCTCAATTTAAAGCAATACTGGCTTGCATCTATCTATATGCATGTAAACAGAATGTTTACAAAAACACGGGTACAACTACAAGACCGTAAACATTGTGAACAAAATCCGCGGACAGAAATCTGTTCGCGTCATTTTTCGCCCACTTTTCGCGGATACATCGATGATACATACATTAATGTATCAAGCCCGCAACCGCTCATCTAGTAGCAGCGATACACTCATTCTATGCGGATCCGCGATACATTCGCGCGAACACTTTTTAAGTCCACGAAACGCGTTTTTGCTTGTCACAAAATGCCAGAGATGGTGAGTCCGGCGCGCGGGCCAATCATAAAAGGCCAGACGATTTATAGAGGTGGTGTAAAATATTGATCGAAAATATTTCAAAACTGATTCTCTATATTGTAAATGTCATACAAGATTGCGTGCAAAACCAAGAAATTATAAATGTGAGACATCCTGGGATAACGTTGTGAGAATATGCTCTCGGACTCGGATTGGTTCCGCGTCTCATTTAAAATAGAGATATTTAGAATTGGATATTAGAAAGCCCTTATAGAAAATAGACAAATCCTCTAACAATTATATACAGTGATTTCGAAAGGAGCAGCTGTTGGCCTTCGTAGTATAGCCTGGTTAGTATAGGCGGCTGTGGACGACTTGTCTTCGACGGATACCGCTCGAGGAGGGTTCAAATCCCTCCGAAGGCCCCTATAGTGCTTCAAAGTTCGCCTTTAATTGTACTCAATGGT
>DAOM01000172.1:706-4287 GCA_002501855.1 Candidatus Nitrosopolaris nunavutensis | reverse complement strand
GCTTTATTGTCGATGAAGAGGTAACTGACTCAAGACTTGCAGCAGTTTTGAAGCTGCCTCGTTTCAACAACATATCGACAAGGAACAGCATGGTGCGTAGCCTTTCGATTTCCTCTTGTTTATCAGCGACCTGTTTAGTAAGCCATTCACGGATATCGGCGGCACGTCTGACGACCTCTTCAGAGTAGCTGGACATTGCAAGCATTTTGCCACAGAAGCTATAATAGTTTTTCACATCGAGAGCAGATAGAGCAGAGAAAATCTACTTTCCTAACTTGGGTTTTATGCTTCTCTTGTTTAGTTCTAGCAACTTAATTCTGCCCGGCCTGATAATACAATTGCTACAAATGTCTATAGAAAACAGTCGAGTGATTCCTCTTAGAACCGCTAGGACCACGTCCAATAGCTTTTTTCACATCCTACCACTTTGACGACTAATCATACTGAATAGTCAAGGAGGTAAATCCTCTGATGGGCCTTTGAGATGTGTCGAACAATCGTGAATGAGACCTTTTGGCAAGAATTTCTAAAAGTCGTTTACCAACTTTCATCTTCTCCTTTTTTAATTCAATATTCTTTACCATCTTTTTCGAGTGCTCGCCAATCCGGTCACCAAACTCCATTCCTACTAGGACAATTTCTTTGGCTCCAAATTCATCTGCTAAAAACACGCATCGATCGCCATCCGTAAATCCGCCAAAGTTATAGACGTTCTCAACAGGCATTACTTGAGTAGATCCGATCACGCGCCTGAACGTCGGTACAAGTTTCTTTAACTCTTCAACATTATCTCCATGGCTATGAACCACCATGATTGCACCGGCTCGCTCTGCCTTTCGCAAAGATAATGAGTCGCCGTCCAAGTCGGTAACAACAATATCTGGCGTGATATGGTTTTCAATCAGGGCTTGGGTTGCACCATCTGCTACTATCTTGACGAATTTTCGATTTTGCTTTATAAATTTGATATTTGAGATTAAACTATCTCCAGCACCTATCGCCATGACATGTCTTTGAGCTATTTTCCTTTGTAACACCTTAATGTCGATCGTTTTCTTCTTTATCATTTTAGATAGTATGTTGGCAGCTTCTTGATCCTTTTCTGTACTATATCCAAATTGCTGTCTAATATCCTGGTAATACGGAAACCAATCTATGAACCTCACACCTAGATTCCATCCAAGTTGTTAATAGGTTGTTTGTTAGATAAATTATCATTCATAAAGTTCGACTCACATTCTCGAATAAATAAGCAACAGAATTTATATTCCAACTTCTAGCTATGGACTGAGGATTGCAAACGTGTCTAATGACAAATGCTGCATGTTTATTAAACCACACCTATTCTGACTACCTACTCTTATATAGCTAAGAGATTAATAATTTCTGCCACCAGCCACTTTCGCTTCAATAAGACCGAAAGTTACTGGTGAACTCGCCCACAGAATAAATAAATTATTATAATGTAACAGTTATAACGAAAAGGGTCGGTTAATACTCTATATGGAAAGCCGGAAACTTACAAGAATGCCAATCCTGCCCGGGGATCAGATCGCATCCATCGAGGAATTCGAGGCCGGGAAATATGCCTATGTTTCAGATGGGACTATAAGATCGACTTCAGTTGGTACTAAAATTTATGATTTCAAAAAGCGCATAGCGAAGATCGAGAAAATTAATTCTCCTATATTACCGAGAATCGGCGACATCATAGTAGGCTACATTGAAATGCTGTTTGGCAGCATGATGTCTGTAAGAATACTTTACATAAATGAGAAGAAGTCATTCTCCGGTTTTTCGGCCATAGCATCAACTAGGATAAGCACACCTGGCCGTGAACGAGATCGGAGAAGTCGAATAATATTCCGGGTGGGCGATATTATAAGGGGACGGGTAATTAGTTTATTGAATTCATCCATCCACATAACGATCGACGAAAAGGAATTTGGAGTCATCTACACCCTATGCTTCAATTGTGGTGGGGGTACTGTACGAGTAAACAACAAGACCTTAAAATGTATCGAATGTGGAATAAATGAAGACCGAAAATTGACAATTGATTACGGAGAGGAAGCGTTCAGATTGATTCATCGAAGTGGGAGATGATTTTGTTGCCGGAGGTGAACGGGTTGCGTTTCAAGGCGAACCTGGGGCTTACAGCGAAATGGCAACGATTCAGTATTTTCGAAACTCAAATCTTGTACCATTAAAGTCCCTCCAGGATGTATTTGATGGATTGAGTCACGGTGACGTAGATTTCGGCGTAGTCCCGATTGAAAACTCAATAGAAGGTAGTGTAAATGAAACCTATGATCTGCTATTAGATACGCATTTTGTAGTATCCGGTGAAATCTACCTGAGGGTTAGACATTGCCTTATCGTTAATAAGGGTGTAGGTTTGAATATTAGGTCTGTATATTCACATCCACAAGCTCTTGCCCAGTGCAGGCGTTATTTACAAGAAAGGAAAATAGCGGCCGTAGCAGCTTACGATACGGCCGGTGCCGTAAAAATGATCAAACAAAAACAGAATATGGGAGTAGCTGCGATTGCCAGCAGCAGAGCTGCAGAGTTATATGATATGGATATTTTAGAAAAGGGAATCGAGGATAATAAAAACAATTTTACAAGATTTTTAGTAATATCAAAAACACGAACAAAGTCTACTGGTCATGATGGCACATCCATGATATTTTCAGTCAAGCATATCCCAGGTGCCCTTTACAGTATTTTGGAGGAATTCGCAAATCGAAAGATTAACCTTACCAAGATAGAATCGCGCCCCAAAAAGGAAAAACCTTGGGAATATAACTTTTATGTGGACTTTGAAGGCCATATTAATGATAAAATCGTTAAGGAGGCTGTGGAATCAATTAGAAAGAAGGCTGCATTTATCAAAATCTTGGGCTCTTATGAAAGAGCAGAGTTTCTTTGACAATGGCGGTTTCTTATTTAAGCCCAAACCCGGCTACAATCATGCCTATGACTACCAGTATTAGTTGGCGGCTAACGCAATTATATTTCCCTTAGTCTCTGCGTGCCCTATCGTCTACACAGAGGCACCGATATTCTTAATTTCGATTGTATACTGCCATTCTTTTTGAGCATGAAAGTCATACCGAAAACTTGAGATGGCGCTTTCGCGATTCGATGAGTTGTTTGTTGGGATCTGTGATAACTATGTTGAAGATAGATCCATTCAGAGTAACGCTTGCTGTGCTCCCTCTATTCATATTCGGCGCCAATATATCGGTTAGTCCATGTCTTAGTGTTCCATTAAGTGGTACATCAACAGGAGTTAGCGTTTAAACACGAGAAGCATGCAATATATTGATTTCGTGCTAAGATCATGCATAGAATAACTTAGGTAACAATATGATGAATAGATCCAGCCAGCATGATGGCCATTGCCTGTATTAATAGTGATCTTGAGCCTGCTACTTTGTGAATCATGTATTGGAGAGTTTTAACTATCATAAGATTTAAAGGATGGAAAAAATTACTTCTTAGTTATGCCAAAGAAACGAGCTAGCAGGGGCAGGACAAAGGGCGGAAAGGGTAGCTCTGGGACTGTCCATTGC
>DAOM01000172.1:0-458 GCA_002501855.1 Candidatus Nitrosopolaris nunavutensis | reverse complement strand
TAGCTCTGGGACTGTCCATTGCAGTCAATGTGGTGCCATGGTTCCTCGCGACAAAGCGAAAAAGGTAACGGGTCGGATTACTTTGGTTGAACCTACCCTTGCAAAGGAGCTTAAGTCACAAGGGGCATACATAGCACCGTCGACAGATGTAAAATTCTATTGCGTCTCTTGTGCAGTCCATAGGGGCATAGTTAAGGTGAGGTCAGAGTCAGACCGACGTACGACTGGCAGACTGCGATAACTTTTTTGATGTTGCAACAATTCTGTGAATAACTGTACAAGCTGCAACTATTGAGACGAGCATTACTGCCCACTGCATTGCATTGGCAATTGGTAACAAGCTCACTATTGCAAGTATTAACAATCGTTCTGCTCTTTCTCCAACACCCAACCCTGCCAAATCGACGCCGAGTGATTCCGCTTTCGCTCTAACGTAGCTCACAAGTAATGACAAAGAC
>DAOM01000129.1 GCA_002501855.1 Candidatus Nitrosopolaris nunavutensis | reverse complement strand
AAAATTGGTATATCCTAATCGAACGTCTGCAATGATCACAAACAAGAAGGATTTAGAAGAATATTTTTCTCTTGGCTTAAAGGAATTTCCAAATCTACACTTCATTCCAGTAGAGTATTTCTTGAAAGATCATATAGTGATACTCGAATATAAGGGGACACCAGACAATAAAATATACTGGTCTGTAATGGAAAAGTTTGAATTCAATAAGGATGGATTGATCGAAAAATCTAGTGTATGTTATGGCACTGAAGACTAATCTAGTTACAGTAACGGCAACCGGCTTACTTAGCAGATTAAACGGCAACATGGGCGCACAGATAGTGGAGACATTCCAACCCGTTATAGGTTTTAGGAAATTTTTAGACGACAGTGACTAGCTAATTGTAATTGTAGCCAATATATACAAGAAGGGGGCAACTCATGTATTTGTCCTGGTGATCAAGTATTAGATTCAAATGGAGAGTGCGTACTGGGTATGTGCAGCAAAATGCTAAGCGAAACCCATTCTTGGAATGAAGAATCATTCACAGACTGGACTTTGAAAGTTGAAAAATTCAAGGTTCGCATAAAAAGCTGAACAATCCATTACTATTATATAATTTGGTGGAGAATAACTGATATTATGATATTGTTGTCCTTATAGTATAAGAGGCTTTCTCAGAGAGTCAGCCGTTCGGATGACACTTTCTCTCTAACGATCTAATACAGACAGGTGTTCATTTTGCAAAACACCGTAAGCACAAGTACAAACCTGAAATTCTATAGTATTCCTGTGTGTGACGGTGACAAGTCGTGCATTGCACTGGGTTGTCTGTTTTCGCAGGCTCCTCGTCGGTGAATATCCATTTCAGGGCTCTCCATTCTTGTAAAGATATTGGTATTGTCAATGCATCACCTCCAAATTTTTAGCAGAGATATCCCTTTTGCACCTTCTACACCATTTGTTTAGGCCGTTTCTTCATATTACGATTGGTTAATGCTTATTGACATTGTTTAGGATTGACCTTGACTTCCCGCGTTTAATAATTGCCCGACCTGATAAATAGAAGACATAATAAAGCAATAGCGAGGGGACTTGAGAAGCGAGTTTTAAGGGAAAACCCCAAGAAAAGTTCTTATGAACCTTCGTTTCGCAATTCTTAGTGCATTTTTCCCCCTCTCTGTCAAACTATAGACTATTGTCTTGCCTTCTTTTTCTTCGCTACTAATAAATCCCATTTCTCGAAGACTTTTTAGTGCAGGATAAATGGTTCCGGGACTAGGTTTTTCCCCCTTTCGTTTCGCAATCTCATCTGCAAGTTCCTGCCCATGCATGGATTTTTTTGACAGTAAAAAAAGAATTAAGAATCCTAACATACCTCTCATGTCACAACAATAAGGATTACCTCCAACAAATCTTCGCATATAATAATACAATATGTTGGACATCCGATATATATAAATACATCGAACATACATATATCGTATGTCCAATATGGATGGAAAAACAAGGAGGTGAATGATTTTATGGGTTATGGTTGTTACGGAACAGGCTTTCAAAGGGCAAGAAGTTATCTTACCAAAGAGGAACGTATTGCATTGTTAAAGGAATACAAGGATGAACTAGAAAAAGAAGGTCAAGGGGTAGTCGAAAGGATCAAAGAACTAGAAGCAAGTTGATTTGACCTTGCCTTCTTTTTTTGAGAGCAATCTAACACATTTGGTATTAATAAGATTCTTTAGACCAAATGAATTTCAGTTTATCCGCAGAGGATTTAGCATCGTTGCTATTAGTAAAAACCTCTAAAGTAATTGTTCTATCGTAATTGATATCCTTTAATGCTCTGACTGCCTTTCCGTGATCTACCAAGCCTTCACCTATTGGAAGATGCTCATCTTTTGTTCCGTGGTTATCGTGCCAGTGTATGTGAATTATTTTATCTCCAAATGTATTTATGTAATTTAATATCGACTTCATGCCTCCGGAAGTAAAAGCATGAGGAATATCTAAATGAACAAACAACGAAGCAACATTATCAATAATATATTTGAATTCAACCACATCATGTATTCCATTCGAAAGTGGTACATTTTCTAACATCACATGTACCTTAGACTTTTCAGCATATCTTACGATTTCTCTGAGACTTCTTACCAAATTATCCAAAAGGATCTTTCTCTTTTCTCCGTAAAACATACCGTTTAGATTGGCATGAAAATTTATTAGATCTATGCCTATCATTCTTACCGTTCTAATTTCTCTCATGGCTTCTAGGATCCAAGCATGCCTGACGTAGTCATAATCTGAACACAAATCTATCCAATATGCTGTGTGACCGATAGGCTTCTGCTTGAACTTTTGAAGTAGTCTTGCTATTTCATTCTTCTTCTTGTTAATTATCTGTGGATTGCCCTCCGGTCCCTCTATACCTAACTCAGCATAATCGAAATTTAGGTCATATATTTTACTTATCTCACTTAATATATCATTTGAAGGATTTGTAAGGAGCCCATAAGATAGCATATAGAATCACCCAGTATGTATATTCATGTATAGCCGGACAAGATATCTGTTATGGCGATTTGGGAATGTTGAATTTTTTAATAATATTCTTTATCTTATCTTTACCTTATGTCTAGTTTGGGAGCCACTACCATCACTTTCAGGTACTTCTATGGGATATGTCCTTCCATAAGGGCTTCTATCCTACCGCTATATTTTTTCTTGTAAGCAGATCTGCATTCGGTACAACAAAAAAATCTCTCAAAGTTTGCGAATTTAAACACCTGCGGCTTGCCTGAAATAGGACCTCTGCAAAAATCACATTTTAGTTGAATCCCTATCCCTTTCTTGATACTATTTTCTGACTCTTGTCTTTTATTTTTAGTAGCCTGCAATAACATGTTATCAATCGCTAGATTGTCACTATAATCTACTTTTTCAAAATCAAGAATGGGTGAAACTGATTTTATAAACCCGATATTTACAAGCCTATCAAACCTTGCCTTAACTGTCGGAGTGCTTATTCCTGTCTCACGTGAAAT
>DAOM01000196.1 GCA_002501855.1 Candidatus Nitrosopolaris nunavutensis | reverse complement strand
AATGGCTGTTGTTGGTGTTGTATAGTTGCATTTGTTATTGTTTGATTATTCTTATTAACTTGTGATGATGGTGATGTCAATACTCCTGTTACATTCACACTGTACCATTTTACCAAGTTATTAGTGATAGTACTATTAGTTGAATTAACACTACTACCTGCTGGCAGACAAGATAATTTACTTGTTATCTTATTTTCTCCTTCTTTTATGGCACTATAATTAGGTGAAACTGTCAAATGCCATCTGGAATAGTCATTTGCTCCATTTGGTCCATCTGCTGTAGCATCTTGATACGGTCTTATATTATTTACAATAATTGAAATGTGGCAGCGATTATTACTGTTATTATTATTATTGCCAATAGCAGAAGTATTGGTGCCGGTAGATATCCCTGAAATTGTAAGGTTACTACCAATTGAAACGTTTTGACCGTTGGTAGGTGATATTATCTTCACGCTAGGCAATTCTTTTTGACCTTCAGAAAAGGCAGCTATACTAGCGCATATAATCAAAGGAATAACTATGACTATTGCCAAAACGAACAGAACAGACGAAGAGAATGCTGATGATAACAATGGCTTTGATTTCATCAACATGTTTCGCTCTTGAAATATCAAATTATAAAAGATATTAATATGTGTTCTCACGCCCGGGTGTTCTGCTACTGCTGGCTGTCCGTCAATGAATCCATTACGATAAACGTCTTGTTTCACATGATCGACAATGCGCGCGTGATTAATCACAACAGGAAGTGACTTAAGAACTTATTAATCAAACTTTGGAAATACTATCTGTTTTGATGGTGCATAATATTAATAAGAGATTAATAATTCTCGTTTTTAGCTTTTTTCTCATATTTAACATTGCCTCTAGTGGAGGTCATTTTGATATCTGGGATGGGGTAGAAGCATTTCTTGTAACTGAAAGCATGGTCTTGAAACATTCAGCAAAACTGTATCCTGACCTACCGAGCATAAAGACACTATCTTTTAATATACGTTATGTCGTCTGGTTCTTGAAATCATCTGAGGACAAAAAACTTTACAATTACGAAACAATTCCACTTGAGCCTGTATATTCAGTTAGATCATTATTTCTGTCGGCAATAGCTGTTCCTTTTTATTATCTGGCCACCATTTCGTCAATCTCTCTGGTGGCCGTCGTTGGACTTTTTGTGAATTCCTTGCTAATTTCATTAACTTCTTTAGTCATATTCTGTTTTTCATTCGAGGTTTACAGGTCTAACAAAATAGCAGTCGTCTTAAGTCTGATCTTTGGGCTTTGCTCCTTTGTTTGGGCGTACAACACTACTTTATGGCCGCAACCCCTGCAGACACTTTGCCTTATTGCATCAATTTATTTTATTTACCTGTCATTACATCGTCACTCTTCATTTATCTGTCATTATACCAGAGTTAATCGCAAAGATAACAATCATGATACTTACAATAATGCTAAGAGAGACAGTATCAAAGGAATTTATTTTGCCGGACTTGGAGGATTATTTCTTGGCTTATCAGTATTTGCTCATCCTAGTAGCCTTATTCTGATCCCAGGATTTGTAGCATATTCTATTTTCTCTATGAGACGCAATAGCAGAGAACTTATTTCTTTTGTGACTGTATTAGCCATTATCCTATTTTTAATAGGACTCGTTAACTATTCGAGATTCGGTTCCTTTGCTGAGTTTGGTTATTTCTACTACGGAACATTATCAGCACATGGTGGATGGATTGGCTTGTGGGGGCTGCTAGCAAGCCCGGGAGCAGGATTGATTTTCTATTTCCCAATAGTAATTTTGCTTCCAATAGCATTCAGATACTTCTACAGAGAGAACAAAGGACTATTCTTATTATTCTCTTACTTTCTGATCGTCACATGGTTGTTTGCAGGTACATTATATTTCGGGGGAAGGCAGGGAGACCGGGCATGGGGTGGGGGGGCTGAAGCGTGGGGACCAAGGTATTTGGTACCAGTACTACCATTCATTACAGTTGTACTAGGAACATTATTCCTACACATGAGGAAAGGATTAATTTTAAAACTTGCAATAATAATATCACTATGCGGTGCAGGTTTCTATGTTAATTTGCTTGGGAAACTTATTTGGTACGGTTTGGACTATAGTCTTTACTTGCAGACGCATGCACCTACGATTACGACTACGACTAGTCCCTACGATCCTATGACGTGGAATCCGTCCTACTCTCCAATTGTACTCCATGCGAAAGCCTTGATGGATAATTACGCCTCTTATCTACAGCCAACAATCTATCATTCATTCTTATGGAATACCTATGGACTTGCTCCCTGCTCATATGATATTTATCTTTTTTGCAAATTTGGAATTATACCGGTCTTGTTCTTATCCGCAGCTATTGCTGTTCTAGCAATATTCATAATAATGGAATTACGAACACGTAGCCCCCAGAAAAAGGAACAAGTTTAATTTGCAGACCTTATTTCTCAATTAAGAAACCCTATTGAGGAAATAATAGAGGAAATAATAAAATCGGATGTTATTAAGCTGCCAAATCCACCTAATATAACTGAGGTCTTTTTGGAAAATGCCATTCAGGCGTTGAAAGGTAACGATATTAATAAAGCAGCTAGGCTTCTATTTCTGTAGGCTTCTGCTTCTGTAAATAAGCCAAAACAGTCATAGCCCGTACTTGCGAACGAATGTAGTAGTAGCTCGAATTGCCAACTGCCCAAAAGAGAGGC
This sequence comes from Candidatus Nitrosopolaris nunavutensis, assembly GCA_002501855.1. Lineage (GTDB taxonomy): Archaea > Thermoproteota > Nitrososphaeria > Nitrososphaerales > Nitrososphaeraceae > Nitrosopolaris > Nitrosopolaris nunavutensis. The sequence continues at coordinate 788 of DAOM01000196.1, read as the reverse complement.
GCAAAAGCTTATGACGCAAAACTCATGAGCATGGGTATCAGACGACTTAGACTGAGATATGCTCATCAACCTATTAGGTACCTTTTGAAACCTTAGGTCATTCAGTGAATTCAGATTCGTCATATTATGAAATTTTGTGTATGATAGAAGCGAAGCTTTGGTTCATGATGATTCCAATAGAAAAATCAGTTGTAACAACACATTCGCGATTTATTAGAATGCTTCATTCCTTTCGCTTTCACGGCTCGATATTTTTAAAATCTGAGCGCCGAAACGAAATATCTAGAGGGAATGACAAAGGAACGTACATCTCCCTTTGGTTTTACACCTTTATGAAAACAGCTCCTGATTTGATAGGTATAACACCACAAGTTGACACATAGATTCTATTTGGGGAATAATTTCTTTCAGTGGTCTTCCAATAAGATTCAAATAACAAAGTATGATATAAGGGAGGTATCATTATTAGCATACTCTTACTGTCCAGGGCGTCAAAAAAAGACAGACTTGTTCATAATTGTTCTTGACTTTTCAACACAACTTTACACTAATTCCAAAAATTACGTGCCGAAATGTATTTTAACCAAGATAGTAATTATATGGAGATGAGCATTTTTGTCAAGCGTAGACCGTATCTCGGCTTAATTGTTACCATTCTTTTAATTACTCTGATTTATGTTCCATATCAGAATCTGAATTCCCGGGCGCAAGCAGCGGTAGACTGCAACGCTAACCCAAGCGACCCATCATGTTCGCCAGCTGCAGCTGTTCCAACTCCACCTCCTACA
>DAOM01000333.1 GCA_002501855.1 Candidatus Nitrosopolaris nunavutensis | reverse complement strand
TAGTCCAGATATCCTTTAAATCCATTCCTGTATTTTAGCTAGTATGAGCTGATAAATGTTTGTAAATTAACTATAAACGGTATACTCATTATACACTTTCGCATTATCTTTAATCGTTGTCAGTCAATATCAACAATGTCGAAGAATTTCTTACGTCGGAGTTAAAGCTGTCTAAGGAAGAGTCAAAAACGTTTCTGTTTATTGTGAAGAATGGCAGGAAGCAAATGGAAAAAATAGCCGAATCGTTGAAATTCTCCGAAGAAGAGGCCAGCAAGGTGGCGAACTCTCTAGTGGAGAAAGGGATGATTATCAACATTTCTCAATCAGAGTATGAATCGCTTCATCCCAGATTTGCTATTTCCAACCGTTATCGAAGACTTTGCGAAGAAGATAATATTCCTTTCAGAAAAAACCTGCTGATAGATAATATTGGGATCGTACTAGAGCTACCATTCGACAATGCAAGAACTAAATAGGTATACGGAGAGCCACTCTAATATGGCATCTGTAGACCCCACAGATGGAGACAAGGTCGTTTATTTTGGTGTGATAAACGTTAACGAAGGTGGAAGAACTATCGGTGCTGTCGACATATGGCGAAGCCTGATTACCAAGGAATTATTTTGTGAAGAAAAAAGGTTGGGAGTTTTAGAGATCGCGGATTATCTAGGTATGCCTAAGATTGATAAAGACAAGAAATGGGCCGTTGCAATAAGCAGAGAAAGAGAAGGCCGTGACAGATGGAAGTTAGTAAAATTGATTAACCAAGGTAAGTTCAAATTCACCGATACAGACGATGAGTCTGTTATCGAAGTTGACGTTAATGGGTACAAAGTTATTGATAGCAAGTGGTGGAGTTTTCTTGTTGAAAAAAATGTAAATCGTACGGTAGATATAACAAACGAGAGCAACGCAAGATGATTGGACGAGATGATTCCGACGATAATATCGTGCTGACTGTTTTTGTTCACAATACCAGAGGAGGCGCAATTGCAAGCAAGTTGATAGGCCACTTTCTATTAAAAGATCAAGAATTTAAATTCACGGCAATTGCATTTGGAAGAATTGGAGGCCACAATGTTAGCCTGGGGCTATCCATAAAAGCCAAAGAAAAAATTAGGAAAATGGGTCTCGATCCTGACAACGTACAGTTGGCTGTTCAACGAAAACTAATTGAGGGTGACGTGATTCTTCCTGAAGGTTTAAAACTTCGGGAATAGATTCATAGTAACGATCCCTCTAACGCTTTTCCGCAATTACAATTTACTCTCTCTGTGGGTATTAGCGGGATCATTTCCGTTATCAAATTCTTTGTCCTTTCAACGTTTTTGTTTAACAGTTCTAAGATAGCCTTTGAGGTTACCTGAGATTCAGACCATACGTCATAATCTGTAATCGCTGAAATAGAGACGTAGCATATCTGCGCTTCTCTTGCTAGCACACATTCAGGAACAATAGTCATTCCGATTATATCAGCCCCTAATACTTTTCTGAACAACTGTGACTCAGCTCTAGTAGAAAACCGTGGTCCTTCTATACACACGTATGTTACTTTAGGATGAACTATATTTTTTAATTTTGTAGCACAATTTATTGCAATGTGGCTAAGATCGCCACAGAACGGATCAGCAACAGAAATATGGCAAATTTCTCCGCCATCATAAAAAGTGTATTCTCGGCTCTTAGTAAAGTCGATAAACTGGTCTGGAATAGCAATTTCTCCTGGCTTGTATTCTCGTTTCAGACTTCCTACTGCAGATGGGGCAATTATTCTTGTGACTCCAAGCTCCCGTAACGCCCAAATATTAGCGCGGCTGTTGATTCGATGAGGAGGGATTGTATGTCCTCTACCGTGTCTTGGAATAAAGGCAATTGTTCGTCCTGCATATTCACCGATATTGATAAGATCAGATGGTTCGCCGTACGGAGTGTAAACCTTTACTTGATTCTCAGTGCCGAAAAGCTCAGCAGTATAAATCCCAGTGCCTCCGATGATTCCTATTTCAGCAGAGTACTTTCCATTCACGGCTTAATCATACACCGCTAACGAATAGACATCGTGTCCCGTCTGCCTTAACTTTGTCGCTCCCTGAAGGCCAGCCAGCTCTATCACGAAGGCAAAAGCTGCAATTTTGCCCCCTAGTTCCTTCACTAATTGCGCCGCAGCCTCAGCAGTTCCTCCTGCGGCTAACAAGTCATCGACGATTAGTACACTCTGACCATCCGATATTGCATCCCTTTGGATTTCCATTATCGCAGTACCGTATTCAATGTCGTATGACTTTCTGATGGTTTCGCCGGGTAGCTTACCAGCTTTTCGAATCATAGTCAGTCCCTTCCCAAATCTCAATGCCAGAACAGTAGCAACGACAAACCCTCGTGATTCTATACCAACTATTGTATCGAATTTGTAACTCTTCAAAATACTCTGGAATTCGTCTGCAATGTAGTTCAAAGCATCATTATTGCGGAAGACAGGGCTAATATCTCTGAATAAGACGCCTTGCTTGGGGAAATTTGGACAATCCAGTATTAATTTGTGCAAATCGATCCGTTTTGTGACCATAGGGTGTAGCCATACTGTTGCCATATAAAATTACGGCGCTGAACAATCCCGTCTGAGTATATAAAGACAAAAATTCTTCGTAAACAACCCGAATTCAGCATGTTGACTAACTCTTCTACTATATTTCATGATAAAAAAGAACATGCAGAGCTTTTAAACAAAAAACTT
>DAOM01000161.1 GCA_002501855.1 Candidatus Nitrosopolaris nunavutensis | reverse complement strand
GCAGGTAATGCGACAAAAGCAGCAAGCAACGCAACCTCTGGAAATTCATCAAGTCCGCTGGCGAAGATCGGACAAGCATTATCTGGGCTATTCGGCGGTAAAAAGTAAAAAACAAGAAGAGTCTTGTTGCTATATGTCAATATAGTATACAAGACCTAATTTTTCTTTACTCAGAATACTTCATCAAGTTTGCTTGTAGCAATCTTTGGAGATCGAATTTTCTATGTTTACTTTGAAGCTATGAGAAAGGGATGTCACAGAAACCAATTTTAATAGAAAATACATTATCATGTGTTGATGGCCTCAGAAGAAGAAAAGTATATCACTTATGATGAATTTTCAAAGATGCATCTGAAAATTGGCAAAGTAATTCATGCCGAAACTATTCCGGGCATGAAGAAAGTCTTTAAAGTCATCGTAGATATTGGTAACGAACGAAGAGATCTAGCCGTAGGTGCAGCACCTTATCTTTCCCCCGAGCAATTCGTTGGGAGAATAGTGGTAGTTTGCACAAACTTGGAACCTCGTAGGATTGGTAGCGTGACTTCAAATGGTATGTTGCTCGCCGCGGAGGGACCAGATGGTCGGCCCGCATTTCTTACAATCGCCGACGATGCTCCTCTTGGGTCAGCTGTTCGTTAGATTAGATTGGATTTATTTATTTATTTATTTGATCGTCAACCAATTCCTGGACGAAAATTAGGTGGCTCCTTCTGTTTTTGAATATCTTCTAAAATTGACTCGTATTGTTTATCAAGCCCTTTGGTATCTAGTTGCATATTTTCAATTTTAGCAAATGCCTTCAAAATACTCTTTGCGGCGAGCGGTTGGGGAGTTGTTGTCTCGGAAATTTCACCAAATAACCCTATTGCTTCAATGTCTCTATCTGCAGCCATGCCCAAAATTAATCCGTTGAACCATGTTATAGTGTTTATTTCCTGGCCTAGTATGTCGATACCTGAATTTAGCAGTATTTGTTTTAGTCCAGGATTGCTTGCGACTCCACACACCATCGGAGCACCTGTTAGATGTTGGCGGAGATATCCCCCTGCGCTGTATAAACGCCTAATTTTGCCAATTGTCTGAATATGATCAAGGAAGCTTTTGCATAATTGATAGAGTTCGGTTGGGTCCTGTGGCTGTGAATTTCCTGTGAAAATAAGTAGATTATGGTCTGTGTTATAGTAAAGTTGGTAATGATCACTAACGGTTTTCACAACACCGTCGATATACGATACCCATGGCTTTTCATTGGAAACTATTTCGGCAATGCATTCTGATTTCAAGTTTTTCGCTAAATATGCTGACACAAGACCACCCACTTTTCCCATATCTGGGAGTGATGCGAATACGTTGAATCCATCTGTTTTGGACTGTTTGATATTATCTAGGCGCATCACTAGTTTCCATTCCATTTATTTTCATTAAAAAAGCCGCGATAGCAGTATAGTCTTGTTCGGAGTATCCGCTATTGTTTGCTGTTCTATACATTTGTTGCACCAACGTAGTCAATGGCAACGAAACCCCCGCAGTCTGTGCACTAAGCGCTGCCAGATCAAGGTCCTTTAACATATTTCTAAGATAGAATGACGGCTCGAAGTTATTTGCTATCATCTTCGGGCCCTTTGCTTCGCTCAGTTGTGTTCGAATAGATGTGGAATTCAATATCTCAATAAACATCTTGGGATCGATTCCGGCACCTCTGACAAGGGCAATACCTTCAGACATCGCCCCAGCTATTAGGCCAATATTTAGATTCAATGCTAACTTGAGAATGCTGGCATCGCCATCTCGTTCGCCTAGATAGAACATTGCTTTTGAGATGTTTTTAATAATAGGTGCTACTTTCTCAAAAGCCTCTCTGCTTCCGCAAATTATAGGGACCAATTCACCACTTTCAGCTGCAGTAGTCCCTCCCATAACAGGCATCCCGAGCATTGCAATATTGGCCTCTCTAAAACGCTGCGCGCAAAACTTTGATTCTTCGGGAGATATTGTGGTAGTGTCTGCCACGATAAAATCTTTTGAATTACCGGCAAGTATTCCTTCATTTCCAAAACATATCTCCTTCACTGCAATAAAATTTGTAACAGAAATAAGAATAAGATCAGAATCCTGCGCTAGTTCCTTAGGCGTGCTAGCTACAGCGACTCCCCTGTTTGCGAAGGGTCCCGTCTTTATGCTATGACGATTATAAACAGTAATGAGATGGCCAGTATCGATAAGTCTGCGCGCTATCGCAGCTCCCATAAGTCCCAGACCAGCCAGTCCAATTTTCATCAAACCAAATTACATCAAGATATCCTACGATATTAATCATAGCGTTTCTCAGAAAGTTGTCCATATACAATATTATGCTGTATGAATCCTGATGCATAGTTAATAAGGCTGGGCTTGATATATCGGGGAGACAGCAGCTTTTATAGCGCCAAAGTTTACTGACTCAGGATTGCGGAGTGTGTCTGTGAGTAAGGGCCTAGTAATCGTTTACACCGGGAAAGGCAAGGGCAAGACGACGGCTGCTTTAGGAATCGTTTTACGTTCCGTGGGCCATGGGCATAGAGTCATAATGATTCAGTTCATCAAGGGAGAATGGTATTATGGTGAACTAACGAGCTCAAAAAGACTAGAGCCCGAATTCGAAATGATCGCTGCAGGTAAGGGATTTGTTGGAATTTTGGATGATGACCACACTTTAGAGCAACATCAAGATGCGGCGCTGAAAGCAACGGCCCTGGCGATAGAGAAACTTTCAACTGGCCTTTACGACGTAATGATACTGGATGAAATCAACTATGCGGTAAAACTAAACTTGATATCAGTTCAAAACGTGTTAGAAATTGTAAGAATTAAGCCTTCCAAAACCACGCTAGTTCTCACCGGTAACTATGCGCCTGTAGAGGTCATCGCATTGGCAGATCTAGTTACAGAAATGAAAGAGGTTAAGCATCCTTATGGGTTGGGAACCAAGGCAATTAAGGGAATTGATTATTGATTGGCAGTTAACTCATGAAATCATGATATGGTAACCTTAAAGTATGCCATTTGGACCGTTTACCTTTATAAATGGTGACTGCCGAAATCCGACGGCTTCCAGATGAAGGCGATGTTATTATCGCTACCATTAGGCAACTAACAGGACATGGAGCGTATGTCGTTTTGGATGAATACAACGGCATGACAGGCTTCCTGCATATTTCTGAAATCGCGACCGGCTGGATACGCAATCTCGAGCGCTATGTTAAACCTAGGCAGAAGGCAGTCCTCAAAGTTATCAGGGTCAATAAAACCAGAGCGGAAGTTGATTTGTCTCTCAAGCAGGTATCCGGGGAAGAGAGAAAATCAAAGCTCATTGAAGTTAAGAAGAACGAGAAGGCTTCCGCATCCATGGATATTATCAAGGAAAAAACAAAGATTAATGATGCTCAGCTAAAAGAAATAGAGGATAAAATTCTTCAGAAATACGACTACGCGTACGACTTTCTTGAGGAAGTCGCAAAGAAAGGAATCGGTGCAATCGCAAATCTAGATTTATCGCAGGATGTCTTGAAAGCAATCGAAGAAGAGGGCAAGAAAATACAGATTCCCCACGTTGAAATACGAGGGATCGCGGAGATCGCTGTGAGAAAACCTAATGGAATTGATGTAATCAAATCTACACTACTTCCAGTAGAGACTAGCAAGAGTGCTACTAGTACTGTGAGCGTGACCTATATTGGAGCTCCGCGATACAGAATCGTAGTCGAAGCGGAGAATTTTAAAATTGCCGAAAAAGCAATGAATAATCTTGTAGAAAAAATTCATTCTAATATAGATAAACATCATGGAACCTTCAATTTTATCCGTGAAGAGTCAAAGAAGACGCATCTTCAAAGGTAGGTAATGTTGGCAGATGAGGCATCTTATCCGAAAATGTCCAAAATGCGCTTCATATACTCTTAAATACAGTTGCGAAAAATGTAAGGTCCCAACGATCGATGCTCATCCGGCCAAATATTCACCTGACGATAAATATGCTCGATATCGTATCGCTGATAGGTATATCCAAACAAAAGAAGTGAGTGATTCGGAGCCTCTAAAAGTGGATCATGAGAACAGTCTTTAATAGCATCCACTAAAAATTTGTTCAGCAATGGATGTTGCTTATCGTAATGCGTGCGGTGAGCTGCGTCTAGTGTTTTAAAGCAGTAGTATTCTTTGTTGCATTTATAATATTGTGTGCGGCAAAGCTAGTCGCATTAGTATTTCGTGTAATATTCAGAACGGACGCGGCAGCAGCAGTAGCATTCATTCCAGCAGTAGTAGTAG
>DAOM01000046.1:3628-4184 GCA_002501855.1 Candidatus Nitrosopolaris nunavutensis | reverse complement strand
TAGCAATGCCAAGTGTTCCACGAGTACAAAACAAATTAAAAATGCTGATTGCGATAGTAATATTTGTTGTTATCGTTATTGTCATGTTCGAATCAGTAGTTGTAGTACAAGCAGGACATAGGGGAATTGTTCTGTATGTGGGTGCAGTCGAAAACCGTGTACTAGGAGAAGGAATCCATTTTATCACTCCATTTGCTGAACAGGTAATACAGATGGAAGTACGTACTTTGAAATTCCAGGCCAGTGCATCTGCTGCTTCAAATGACCTGCAGGAAGTACAGACAGTAATAGCTTTAAACTATCATATCAGTCCGAGTCAGGCAAATATCATTTACCAGCAGCTAGGTGCTGATTACGCGGACAGAATAATTGCACCTACTATACAGGAATCAGTTAAAGCAAGTGTCGCCAAATTCAATGCTGAAGAACTAATAACGAAAAGGGCTATTGCAAAGGGTGTAATAGCTCAGACTATTGGTAGTACACTATCAGCAAGGAATATAGTTGTCGAGACAGTATTTATAACTGATTTTGCGTTCTCACAAGCATTTGCTGG
>DAOM01000046.1:910-3267 GCA_002501855.1 Candidatus Nitrosopolaris nunavutensis | reverse complement strand
AGTTGTTCAGGCTGAGGCAACAGCAAGAGCAAATGTCGCCAAGGCTAATGGCGAGTCACAAGCAATCAAGGTCATTACTGTACAATTAAAACAAAGTCCAGATTATCTTCATTGGCTATCAATTAACAGGTGGAATGGGAAAATGCCTTATGCGCTTGCAAGTGGCGGTGGATCACCTTTTTTCCAGCTACCAGTAACAGCTGCGGCGCAACAAAACCAAACGAAACGATAATCAGATACTTTAGGAAAATAACGCTACTAGCTGCACTTATAGTATTTCAAAAACTGTAATACCTTCTCCTCGGTATTATTGTTTTGGTGACAATCATAGGAGTCTGATATCGGGTATATCGAAGAATCGGGGTAATAGGACGATATAGTTCTTTTGTCCACAAGTCTTAATAGAATCAGGTTTAGCCGAGATATATGGAAAATACGCATACAGTTAGCAGTTATCTAATTCAAAAACTTCATGATTATGGTATTAAACACATTTTCGGGGTTCCTGGGGATTACATACTTGGCTTTTATGATGAGTTGATCCGTAGTAACATGCTTAAGGTCGTAAACACATGTGATGAACAAGGGGCCGCATTTGCAGCAGATGCATATGCACGTGTTAAGGGTTTTGGGGCGGTTTGTATTACATATTGTGTTGGTGGTCTTAAGGTCGTCAACGCTACTGCCCAAGCGTATGCCGAAAAATCGCCTGTAGCAGTTATCAGTGGTGCACCTGGAGCAAAAGAACGTACTAAGAATCCGCTGCTTCACCATGTCGTCCGGGAATATGACACCCAACATAAAATATTTGAACATATAACGGTCGCTTCTACAGTATTAAACGACCCTAGCACCGCTCGAGCCGAAATTGATCGTGTCTTGTCTATGGCGTTTCGATATAAACGACCTGTCTATATCGAGTTACCTCGCGACATGGTCTCTATACCCATAGCCAATGTCTCGAACTATAGGAAGGACGAATATGAAGAACGAAGCGATCCTATGACCATGGCTGAAGCAGTTGAAGAGGCTACAGCAATGATAAACGCTTCACGAAACCCGGTTATTGTTGCAGGGGTCGAGATACAACGGTTTGGACTACGAGACGAAGTGCTGCGGCTAATCGAAAAGACCGGCATTCCGGTCGTGGCAACTATCTTGAGCAAGTCTGTAATAAGCGAAAATTATCCGTACTACCTTGGCTTATACGAGGGAGCAATGGGAGATGACCGGGTCCGAGAAGTTGTAGAATCTAGTGACTGTTTGATTTTACTAGGCGCGCTGATGACTGATATAGATTTTGGAATCGCAGTCACACCAATAGATCAGAGTCATATCATATATGTGACAAGCGAGAAGCTGTCCATTCGGCATCATAATTTTGAAAATGTTGGATTACAATCCTTCATTCGGAGTCTGAGATCGGCAAATATAACGAGGAGAGAACCTCTACATTACAATTACAGTGATGGATCGGCTTCTACGTCCTTTTTGGCCAAGATCGGAAAAAAGATTACTGTACAACGCCTATTTCTCAGACTTGCCTCATTTATAACCGCGGATACTATCGTTATTGCCGATGTGGGAGACTCTCTGTTTGGTGCTCTTGATTTGGTTATACAACGCGACACAGAATTCCTAGCTCCTGCATTTTACACTTCGATGGGTTTTGCTGTTCCTGCTGCTATCGGGGCTCAACTAGCTAATCCCAAATTGAGGCCACTCGTAATAGTTGGAGATGGTGCTTTTCAGATGACTGGAATGGAAATATCAACTGCAGTCCGGTACCAATTAAACCCAATCGTTATAGTGCTAAATAATGACGGTTACGGGACCGAACGGCGTCTGCTTGATGGTCCATTTAACGACTTGCAACACTGGGAGTACAGAAGCATTCCAGGAATAGTTGGAGGAGGAAGAGGCTTTGTCATTAATACCGAAGATGAGTTTGATATGGCTTTAGAGGCAGCTAATCAATATTCGGATGGCTTCTGTATTTTGGACGTACGATTAGACCCGAACGATGGATCTGCTGCTCTGAAACGACTTACAGATGTGCTAGGTAAAAAAGTTAGATAGCTGATAACAATCGTTCATACTACCATCATTTGTGGCGGCTACTTGTACTAAATGCCATGACTGGTTGAGAAACTTTAACTGGGCCCAAGAGGGCTACGACTGCCTGAATTTAGACATAATGCGACGATTTAATATATAATATACCAGAATTCCTTATTCCCTTCTCTAAACAAGAATATAGTATTGATATGGTGCAGTTTAATTAATTTGCAAGTGAACCATGCTTTCTGACGGATCCTGAATTATTATTCTTGCTTCTTAAGCGATTTTTGTACTTC
>DAOM01000046.1:0-585 GCA_002501855.1 Candidatus Nitrosopolaris nunavutensis | reverse complement strand
TACTTCAGCCACATATTCTTGTATATTCTCTTGTTCAGCTTGTTGTTGGTGCCATTCGTGTAGTTCTACTCCAGTCTGTTCCCGTAGCGTTTTTTCTTGCTCCTTAGCAATCTTTAGAACTTTTCTCTGTATTTGTTGTTCCATTTGGGCTGTTCCAATGCTATCTAGTAGTTTGGATTCTTTTATGGCCATGTCTCTAATAGATTGCCGTAACTTTGTATCCTGAGCGATGGATATTGCAGAAAAATAAAAGCCTAGACTATATAGATAAGATGATAAGCCTACAAACGACCACGCAGCGGCTGCAAGGGGAGGATATGGCGCGTATATCACGGGTGACGTAACTGCTACAACAAGAAGTACATTGCCATATGCAGAGATGGTAAGATAATAAGCTAAAGTGTTATGATGACTAGTAGGAGTAGTAGTATGTTTCATACTTCTCGCCATGATCAAAAACGTAACGGCAAATAGAACTCCACCGGCAGTCAGAGCTGATAGTACTAATAAAGCGTCATAATCAGAACTATGCTTATAATCAGGACTAACAAAAATACTGCCTACTAGAAAGGATACTAAAGGAAG
>DAOM01000197.1 GCA_002501855.1 Candidatus Nitrosopolaris nunavutensis | reverse complement strand
ATAGTTTATAGTTTATAGTTCATAGTTCATAGTTCATAGTTCATAGTTCATAGTTTATAGTACGAGAAACTAAACATGCATAATTAATCTGTAATTGGTCAAGCTCGCGGGTTCCAAGATGCTTAACCAATACGATAGTTGATAACTCACGGCGAATACCTCAGATGCAAGCAAGCGATTGGCAACCACTGATAACTTTGCTATTGAACAAGGTAAGACGCAAAGAGCGATAGAATGGATGAACTCCGAGGCCGCTAAAAACAATAAAAAGCTTCAAGTAAAATTAGAAGGATACCTTCTATCTACGACAAAATTCGGGAACTTTGAGGTCGTATCCTGGAAAGGTGAGTGGTCTACTGCCCGTAATATGGTAATTAGGGCAAGTAAAAAGCTAAATATTAAAGTGGTAGAAGCTGGCTACCATGTGAAAGGTCAGCTTCTTTCTTCCCTGTTTGGAATTTCCAGGGAATTTGCAAAAGTATACAGTGGCGGAAATATTATAGGAAATTTAGAATTAAGCACACGATCCGGTAAATGGATAGTGAAAGGTGAAAAACTAACCTAGTCTAGCTAAAATCGAGGGAAACACAGTATAAGTTATGAAATATAACAGCATATGTCTGACCAATATGAGGGAGATGAATTATTTCTACAATGAGTACGAAGCGTGAGATTTCGATAGCAGTTACAGAAAATGAAATATCTCCAGGTCAAGAGGTCCATGGAAGAATTGATCTCAATTATCTCGGTAGATTTGATAGCATCGTGATCAATTCGCAAATTGAAAATTCAAATGACATCTTTAGCTATACGAGTCTTAACGGAAGGAGAATTACCTACCCTTATGCCAGACTTTCCATCTTTAGGGAGGACATAGGTAACACGAATACATTAGAATTTACTGCGACGACACAACATACTCCAGCAACGAATTACACCAACGCAAAGTTTCGAGTAGCGATAATACAAGAACATAAAGAAGTCTCAAGCGATGTTACCTATATCAAGATAACATAATAATTTTCTTACTTCTCTGTGCTCCCAACTGACCGTTAAAATTTCTGTTTCAGAATTGTAACCTTGCCTTGCATCCACGGATGTGGTTCACAATGGTATGCGTATACTCCGTCCGATGTGAATACAAATGTGAATTTCTGTTGTGGGGGAATTAGACCTTGACCATGGTCAATCGAATTAAATGAACCAGAGATTACATCCTTATAGTTGTTATCCGAAGTGACAGAGTGAGGGACTGAATCTGTATTTGTCCACACGACTCTACTAGACAGTCCCAAACTGCCTTGAACTGCTTTGGGCACAAAGTTTGTGGTCTGTGAAGGTGAAGAAGAGCCCGGTACAATTGTAACCTGGATAGTCTGTGCTGGATTTAACACTTGGGGAGGAAGTACCGGTTTCTGATTAGATTGAGGAACATATAGAAACTGATAATATCCCATACTTATCGCGACAGCAATAACAAACGCAATAATACTGATTCCCGCAGTGTGATTTTCCAGAAGACTACGTTTTTCCATAAAAAATGATCCTTCCTTCCTCTATTTGTCAATCGATTCTAATGATTTTTCACATATAAAGTTTGTTTGAAATACCAGAAAAATCCGGATAATTAGCGGTTAGTTATCTTATCTTTTTTGTATCCCGGGCGTTGCCATTCAAGTCCGTTGCTGTATCTGGCGCAGACGTCTCGATTGACGAGGGGGTTTTCTGTGACCGTCCATCGTTTGTTGCACCAGCAATGTTGGCTGTGCTTGAACGTACTGGCTTCGTGGATGTACTCTCATGGGCTGGAACTTGAGTTGCTGATGGCGCGCTCTTTGATGCTGGCGGAGGGGATAACGGTTTACCAGAAGTGGAGGTAGCTGGTAAACCGGCTGGAATCGGGCTCGGGGCAGAAGGTATAGGCTTTGCACCGGCCGGCGGAGCCATAGGTTTTGGTGGGGGCGGAGGGGTTGTTGCCATCGTCTTGGCATGTCGATAGATATGAAACATACCCGCAAACACAAGCATTATGATACCTACTATGAATAGTGAGAAGTTCTTCATTCCACTAAGGACAGCATAATACGCCGCGATGTTCAGATAAATTTGAAAAGCCAGTAACGCTACAAATACTATATAAATCCAGTTTTTAGGGATGTTGATTGAACTCTTGCCTGAAGATTTTTTTGGTTGCGATTTTGCCCTAACTTCTGCATTCTTGGCTAGCTTTATCATCATATATGTGAAACCAAAGGACAGGGGCACCAGCATCAACATCACCGAGTAAAAGAAGATCGGATCAATAACTAACCTTTCGAGCAGAGACTTTTGTATATTAGGATCAATGTAGAATCCCCAGTAAGTAGTAACCATAATCTGCGCAATGCTGGTTATCCCTATTGCAGTAACAAGTGGCCTATCTTTCCATGAGAATTTCCTATACCTGTCAACAAAAGGCATAACTATTAACGTCAATATGAGTAGACCAGGCCATGCAACACCTGTTACAAATTTATCGTATTGGGTTCTAAGGAATGCGTACAGTCCTGTTAGATACCACTCAGGTACCGTAATACCAGGAGGTGACGTGGGAACAAATTTTGTTCCTAAATCTATAGGAAATACTCCTCCAGTTATCATTATTGCTCCTGCTACTGCCATAACCATTGGTATGTCGAATACGAGGAACCTTGGAAAGTGCACAACCATCAAACCGAGGAGTACGATGGGGAGGAAAAACACATGGAAAGCATAGAATCTTAGGACAAAATCGTGAAATCCCCCACCAAAGAATGCATCTCTAAGTTGTGGACCCAGAACAGGTATGGAGTTAGTCAGTGAAGCCGCGATGGATATGGCAAGCTCAGAGCGTTCACTAAATATAATGTCGTAGCCAGTAAACGCCTCAAGAATTGTAAGTACGCCTATGAGAACCCCTGTCACCCAAATAATTTCATTCCTTATCTTGTATCTACCACTAAAATATTGATAGTACATGTGAAGCAGTGCTACCATAACCATGGCGTTAGATGCATGATAGTGTATATTTCGTATATGGAACCCATAGGGAATTGTGTTGTTAATATTTTGCACGCTATTCCACGCTCTATCAAGCTCCGGTTCGTACCAAAGCATTAACAGGGCTCCCGTAATACCCAGAATTATGAATAGGACAAAAGTAATCATGCCAAGGAAACCAAGTGGGCTAACGAATCTTCCAGGAAAGGTAAACTTGAGCCCCATGAAGATAGTTCTATCTATGCCGGCATAAATCCACTTAAGGAAAGTGACTAGACTGTTTTCATCCGTTATTGTGGCAACCAAATTTTCTTACACCTTTAGGAATCGACCGAAGCCCACAACTCCGTTTCCATTTGGACTCCAGTTGGGAGGCAAAATCCATATGTTTCCATTTCCATCTATTTCTAGATCTAACATCGGAAGGACATTACTGGGTGGTGATTGTACCGATGCTGGTCCGACAAATGCCTTACCATTAAGCGGATCATACATACTACCGTGACATGGGCATTCGCCTCGCTTTCTGCCAGGGTCAGGCCAGTATTTCCATAGACACCAAAGATGCAAGCATATCATACTATACATTCTAAAGGCTGACACGTCATTTTTTTTGCCCCCTAGCTCCAGCGGCAATCGTATAAATTGCCAAAGTCGGAAGGATTCTTGGTTTAATGTTTGATCACTAGTTTTTGGATAAACAACTGTTTCAGAATGATTAACTGGAAAAGTCTTAATATTGGCCTGCGAACCATCAGGCAGCTCGACTTGGGCCTTGGCAGATGTATTGCCTGCAGGATTGGGTAAGAACTTACCCCAATCTATAAAGGGTATGAAAGTCATAACCGTACCTGCAGCGGCCATAAGCTTCAGAAAATCACGCCGCGATACCTTCCTTCCAGAATTAGGAGGGCTTTGCTGCGTCATCGTGTACAGAAAGCAGCTTCACCCATATCTATAAACTTTTGGACATTTATTAATAAGCGCTTCTTGGCTACTATGTGCTATCTAACCGGAGCACACCAGTGACGTGAAGTATCAATCACGATTGTATTACAGACTATCCCATAATGACAACGTGCAATGGGAGCTCCGAATGATTGCTAATCCAGCACTATTTTCCGGAATATTATCCGCGTTCTGTTTCCTCGTTGTTTATTCATCCAATCTATCTCTTGTTGCTATGACGCGGTTATCCACATTCATCGATTTTGTCTCATGCTTTGAAGATTCTGCTAAGCATAATCAACTCAGGGCCGCTTGTCAAAGATCCTACAATCACGGATTTTGAATTCGCCAGTATTCCAGAAGATAGAAACGGGATCCCTCCGTTAACGGTAACAGGTTCAACTTGGACTTGCAATATCTCGGAAATCACCTTAATCTCGTCTTCTGTTGCTTTTGGGTGAACCGCGGCGCCAGTATTTGTTGCGACGATCATAGAACCTGTTTGAATGAAGCCGCCTACCGTCATCGAATGGACAGGAACACCCAAAGCGTCGCGAATTTGCTCGTCTACCTCACCTTTGAATATTGGAGATACTAATGCTCCATTATCATTGGTTGAAATCAAATTTCCAATGGCAGTAAATTTGCTATTCAGACGATCAACATTAAGACCGGTTGCCTGCTTCAGAACAATAATCTCTTCATCTGTGGCAATAGAGGGAACCAAAATTCCCTTGTTATTCATTGCCGTCATCGGACCGATAAGCCTTGTGTTCGCAACAGATGTATAAAGCTCCTCTTTCACGCCTAGGTATTCCATTAGTTTAGCGGTTTTAGTTTTTGCAAAACCAAAAGGAACTATTATTATTCTATCATTGGCCTTCGCAAATAATCCAAGATTAGGGCTTTTATATACGCCGTATCTATAAATTCCCAAGTATTGAATTTTCTGTGTAAAAATATGAATATGAACCTATTGAATTTAGACTGCAAAATGAAATTTATTTCTCCTAAAATCAAATCGTCAAATCTTGTTTCCCATTTCCATTAGTCCATGAAATCGCTCTTTAAATAATTTATCCGTCTCTTCTAACAAAGAACTCGGTGCTGGAATAGAGAATAAAGGATAAAATCCACCACACAAGAAACAAGATGCACGAGATTCGCAACAGAGCATATTACTGATAGCCTCTAGACCGAAATAGAGACACTGAATTGGGTGTTGAACGAAATATTGGTAGTATGCTGCTAGCCGTAGACTTATTTGGTTTCACTCGGACACGGGAAAAACTCAATTATCAATACTTTAGCGTAAAAGACTTATACCAAGTCGACCCCTAAAATTGTGTCAAATTTGATTCACATACCGACGATAGGCATCACCAGTAGAAATAAAAACGTAGTAGCAAAACATAAGATATCAATCCAAATTTGAACGTAAATAAATGCTGCGAACAAAATGCAAGTCATTTACCGTACCATTTTGGGGTCTGTAATCTTCATTATCTGAACTTTTTTTATCTATGGGGTGAATGAAGCCAAGGGATATGCCTATTAATCATTTTTTTAGTCGAGACATAGTTTCAATCAAAGATTTCAGCAGGCAGGACCTTGAGTTTATTTTCGGTTGTACAGATAGAGTTAGCGCGCTAAGACCAAACGAAAAGGCCGAATTGGGCAAAGGACGAACTCTGGGTTATATTTTCTACGAGCCTAGCACGAGAACAAGGATGAGTTTCGAAGCAGCTATGGCATCGTTGGGAGGGAGCTCTATCGGAATTTTTGATTCGAAATCCTCGTCGGTCGAAAAAGGCGAAAGCCTTGCTGATACTATCAGAATAATGGATCTTTATTCGGATGTTATCGTTCTCAGACATCCGCTAGATGGCTCAAGCAGATTCGCCGCAGAGCTATCAAAGAACCCGCTAATTAATGCAGGCAGCGGAAGTGAAGAACATCCTACTCAAGCTATGCTTGATCTATATACCATACTCAAAGAGAAAAACAAGATTGATGGCCTCAGAATCGGAATAGTTGGTGATTTAAAATATGGAAGGACAGTTTATTCGCTGTTATACGGCCTCGCAAATTATAATGTAAATATTCACCTAATATCGCCTCCAACGTTGAGCATTCGAAAAGAGTCAATATATGATGTTGAGAAGAAAGAATTGAAAATTTTTGAACATGAAGAGCTAGACGACAATATTTTGACTAAACTTGATGTAATCTATGTCACACGAATACAGAAAGAGAGATTCCCAGATCCACAGGAGTATGAAAAAGTAAAGGGCACGTATACTGTTGATAGCAATACGCTTCGCAAAGCAAAGCCAGACTTATCTGTAATGCATCCAATGCCTAGAATGCAAGAAATTTCACATTCGATTGATAATACAAAAAATGCAATTTATTTCAAACAAGCTGCCTATGGAAAGGAGTTAAGGGCTGCTCTCCTAGCCCTAGTACTAAATGAAAACCCGATATAAGCTTGTAAATAAGCGTCGGTTATGAAGGACACACTCTTTTACTTTTTCAAGATTCTTTCGAAAACGACTGGCTGGTTGTCGCATCAATAGTTCAAGAACGAGGCTGTAATGTCAGACCGCCAGACCTGTTTGGTGTATTGTCCTCTTTATATATCCGAACTAATTGAGACGCTTTGCGGGTTATCGCCTAAATGTTTCAATTGTATTAGCGTAGGTTGACGATGAGCGTATAGCATTCCTATATTCTGTAAGTCAGGGGATGTGCTTAGACCAAACGGGTGATATAGTCACAATGATAAGCTATGGACATAATATAAAATATCAAAAGTATGATGAGTTATCTATAACTCTGACCATATTCTTAACATCAAAAACCATCACCTTCGTTGGTAATTTAAGGGTCAAGAGTCGATCGGGGGGAGGGTTATACTTTAGAACGTGGACAAGTCCGCTAAGCCTTTTCCCATGGCGTTTTTCGATAACAATATGCGGGTCGAACAAGGCATCGAATGTGAAAAAATATGTCGCGCCCCATACATTTACAGAATATTCTACCCTATAATAAGGAATTGACATTCTAGGAAACATTAGATTACCTGATCCATGAACGTTTTCACCTTGGTCATACGTCCTCCTATGAAAGTCATCAATGAATGGAACCTTAGTGAACACTGTTGACCTAACTGATTTCCTGATGCAAATGATCACATAGCGATTAAATTCTTCGTCAGGCAAAATTGCAGGACCATATCTGGCATCATCATGCCAACTTATTCTGCGATTGACCAAAAATTTTTGCGAAGTTTCGATTAGTCTCCGAATATTCTCTACAAATTGATGTTCATTACATTCGTAAACCGGCATAGTGTTGTAATTCCTCTGTGATTCTCGAAACGGTGTGAGTTGATCCACAAATTGTAATGATAGGGTCTTTTGGATAAGCATCGCCAATCTCCTCAGAGACACTGATTGTTTCTTCCCCATTAACATAGAGCATCCTCTTCCAGAATTTACCCTCTGCGACAATTGTCGTGATACCATCTAGTGAAAAATCAAGTTGAGAAATACTAGCTGATACTTCTTGCAACGGTATAAGTACAGAAATCGATTTTAATTTCTGTTTATTTTGCATATCTCTGTATATTAGCAACGATTCACGAATATAAAAATAGGCGGCATGCTGCATGAGAAGTCTCCATCACGTCGCTACAACTGACCAAGGGGGAACACACCACAGCTGAGAAACGTGTCTTTCCAAGGTGACTTAAGGTAGCATCAGAAGAATACGACATTATAGTGTGATTACAAGGAGTTAAATTGATATTGATTAATATCGTCAATCAATAAATTCATCATGCCTTCGCCATTGCAAAAAAAATCTAAAGTTAAACTATGTTGGGCATCAGGTAATGAATATAAAAAAACTAATGGCATCAAAGAACCCATTAGAATCTTGAAGAATTCTACAAGCGGGAACTTGCTCTTCCACTCTGACAATCTTACATCGGTGAATTATCTACTCGAAAATGGCTTTGAACAAAAAATTGATCTTGTTTACATTGATCCTCCTTTTGCCAGGGGCGAAAAGTATTATCATCGTATGAAAAATGTCGAAAATCCTGCGTTTGAAGATGTTTTCAAAGGAAAAATCGATGAGTACCTCGATATGATATACCCAAGACTTGAAGTCATTCAAAAATTAATTTCTGCCAGGGGGTCAATCTTTGTCCATCTTGATTGGCATCTATTGCATTATGTTAAAGTAATCATGGATGAAATTTTTGGGTATGAAAATTTTCGTAACGAAATCATAATAAAAAGGGGGCGAAGGAAAAATCTTCTCTATCAGTTCAAGTCAATCGATAGAATGCATGTTGCAAACGATTCAATTCTTTGGTATTCGAAATCTGCAGGAACGAAATTTCAACACCCACTTGTTAAAAATAAGAGGAACTCCAAATGGATGGGATTTTGGAGTAACGTAAATAGACCGACAATGCGATACGAGCTGTTTGGTTTTGTACCAGAGAGAGGACAATGGAAGTGGTCCAAGGCAAGAGCACTACTTGCAATAGAAAATTACAAAGTCTACGTAGGCAAATTCGCTGATATCCCCCTCGAGGAATACTGGAGACGAGCTAGTCAAAATATGGAATTTATTCGCAAACGCCCGGGCGTCAAGTATCCAGAATACTGGATCCCCCCGAAGACCCATGTAATTCTCGACAATATCTGGACCGACATAGAAGCGTACAGTTATTCAACAGGGTATGACACCGAAAAACATGAACAATTATTAGAAAGGATAATAGGACAATTTTCGAGGGCAAGAGATCTTGTTGCAGACTTTTTCTGCGGCTCAGGAACCACCTTAGTCGTAGCACAAAGATTGGGCAGAAATTGGATTGGCTGTGACTGCTCCTCGACAGCAATCCAGGTAACAGAAAGCAGATTAGAGCGGTCAGATTTTAGTCTAATCAAAGCATTGATGCCGAGGGGAAAATATTGCCGTGGACCAGTATCTTGAGCCAAGAAGATGCATAGATAAGACTGGATGCGAAATCGACAATCAGATGCTGTTCCATTACGCATAACGCACATAAATCCGGAAAATATAACTCCATTTGTGACAGTCCAAACAAGGTCAGATTATGAAAGTTTGCTCAAGCGGCTACAAGACAAACTGGGAAACGAATCACGAAAAGCAGTTTCAAGATTGGAAGTTCCAACTCCCCAAATTATCTGGGTAGGTCAACGTACAATATTCAGAAACTTTATGGAGTTCCCAAAAGCCTTGCGAAGAGAGCCACCGAAGTTACTCCTGTATCTTAACAAGGAGCTTGCTTCTGCTGGCTATATCGCAGGTGAACGAGTAATATTTCTTGGACGAAAGGAACCATCGTCCTTTGGCGCGCTAATTGATAGGTACGTAAAGGATTATGTAATATGTCCTGTCTGTGGAAGTCCTGATACACGAACCGAAAAGAACAAAAAGTTAGGGTTTCTCTTGTGTGAAGCTTGCGGTGCAAGATCCTCTATTAAAGCAAACTACGCTTGACAGAATCTCTGTTATACTTACCTTCTTATACCGCTCAGCTTCTTGGCATTGCGAATTACGTCCATCATGTGTTTTAGTTGAAAATCCCCGACTAACGAGGAATCTTTTTACAATATGTCTCGTAGTTCTTTGGGCTGCTCGCTCTCTTCTATGCTTTGTATTCACAAAAAGGAATAAACAAATGAGCTGATATATAACGAGAAAATGTCAATCCCAGATACGGCCAAATAATCTATCAGGGGCTTCAGTAGGGATCATCTGGCCCTCTTCTCATGCATTCCAATTATTTTACGCTGGGTGTCTATACTTTTTTTCCAGCCTCTTGATCAAGAGCAGTAAATAAAAATAAGCCACGATTATCATAGATTAAACCGAACGATAAGTGATAGTGAATCTCAATGTCCTTATACTTTGGTCGATATGCAAATAATTCTATTAGAATGACACTTTTCTTGAGCCTTTATCCCGTGTTCGGTTACAGAGATATCCTGCTTTCGCTTAAGTGGCTAATAAGTACTAACGCGATCCATGTGGCGGCCCATTTCTCATTTTATGAAATAATTTAAGTGTACGCAACAGCTCATTTTCAAAGAAAACATATACTATAAATTGACAACTTTAGAATTGACAATCTGCAGATAATATCCAATTTTAACATAACTTATGAAATTCTTATACGAATGCGATTGTGTCCAGTGTTTTTACTACGAGAGCGGATAAAGCTAACTATGGGTCCTAAGTACCGCACATGTTATTATCTCAAAAGATATGACTGCAATAATGTCGCTTAATCCAGAAGCAACTACACAACAGAGCCAAAACAATTTCTCAACTGGTCAAAGTTGGGGAGCACTTAGAAAAGCGTGGAAAGGTTATAGAATTGCTAAGGTTCAGGGTGACAACGTCAAAATGACAGAATATGCTACCAAAATCAGAAAAATCCAAGGAGAATTAGGAATTAGTGTGGCATCGTTTCCAAATTTAGGTATATCCTAGGCCTTGAGGCAACTCAAACACACCCTTTCTTTTTCAATTGGGACAGTTAAACATTCTCTGCCCTTATTCATTAGATAAGTTATAAAAATTAGATCCAGTACGGAGTATTAAATCTTCAGTTACCAAAGCGATATGTAATTATCTAGCTTATTCCGAGTTTTAATTGCTGATTGTTTTTGGAAGAGGAGGTTAACGAGGTCGAGCAGGTAGAGCAAAATGATTCACGAATAGAACGGGATGACATCCTCACAATGAAGGACGAGCTAGTTGCAACAAAGGAAGAATTATCATCTGTCAAGGAGGAATTGCGTAAAGCTAAGGAATCATCGGATAACAATCTAAACAAGCTGAAGTACATGGTGGCAGATTTTGATAACTATCGCAAACATATGGACAAACAAGTTGCTTCGAAAATAGAGGAAAATAAAGCAGAACTTATGCTAAGATTCCTAAATATTCGCGATGATTATGTACGGGCTGTAGAAATAGCTAAGCAAAGTAAAGCCGAATTAGTTGTTGTTGAAGGCTTAGAGGGAATTTTGAAAAACTTTGATCATTTGCTCAAGTCGGAGGGAGTGATAGAAATTGAGACAGTCGAAACTCCATTTGATCCAAACGTTCATGATGCCATCAGTTTCTCCTTTCGTGACGATTTATCAGAGAGTACAGTCACAGATGAAATTCGTAAAGGGTATATGCTAGACAATAAAGTTTTAAGACCGAGCCTTGTCGAAATTTCTAAAAAGATAGTTAAAAATACCGTTAATGATACAGAAAAAGCAGAAAAGGGGACTGATAATTAGAAATGGGAAAAATTATAGGAATTGATCTTGGAACTAGTAACTCTGCAGCTGCAGCAATGATAGGTGGTAAACCTACAATAATACAGGCAGCTGAAGGGACCTCTATAGGAGGAAAAGCTTTTCCTTCCGTAGTTGGCTTTACCCGCGATGGTCAGCTGATAGTGGGGGAGCCTGCAAGACGGCAAATGATTTCAAATCCAGAAGGCACCGTCATTGCAGCTAAACGAAAGATGGGGACCGATTTTAAATTCAACGTATTCGGCAAAGACTACACTCCACAGCAAATATCCTCATTCATATTGCAGAAGATAAAGAGAGATGCCGAAGCTTTTCTGGGGGATACTGTTGATAAAGCAGTGATAACGGCTCCTGCATACTTTAACGACAATCAGAGACAGGCAACGAAGGACGCCGGTGAAATAGCAGGATTGCAAGTTGTAAGGATTATTAACGAACCGACTGCGGCTTCTCTTGCATACGGCTTAGACAAATTACAGAAAGACCTAAAGATCTTAGTCTTTGACTTCGGTGGTGGAACACTCGATGTTACACTTATGGAGATGGGAGGGGGAGTATTCCAAGTTAAAAGCACCTCGGGAGATACGCAACTTGGTGGAACGGATATGGATAATACCCTTGTAGACTATGTTTTGCAGGAATTCAAAAAACAATCCGGTCTGGATATAAGAAACGACAAGGCGGCGATGATGAGGATAAGAGAGGCAGCAGAAAAAGCGAAAATCGAATTGTCAAATGTAGTTACATCTGAAATCAATTTGCCATTTCTCGCTTATGACTCCGTAACAGGGCCAAAGAATCTTGTCCTCAACCTTAGTAGATCGAAATTGGAGGAGCTATTGAGACCAATAGTGGAGCGGTGCAAGTCGCCAATGTTGCAGGCACTTCAAGACGCAAAATTGGCTCCGGCTGATATCGATAAAATTATCCTTATCGGTGGGCCTACGAGAATGCCGATGGTGAGACAATTTGTGGCAACAGTGATGGGTAAAGAACCCGAACGAGGTGTAGATCCGATGGAAGCTGTTGGACTGGGAGCGGCTATCCAGGGCGCCATCATCGCAGGTGACGTAGCGACGGACATACTCCTGGTAGATGTTACACCACTAACGTTGGGCGTCGAAGTTCTGGGAGGCTTGAAAGAGCCCTTAATTGAACGTAATACCACTATCCCTACAAAGAAGAGCAAGGTATTCACTACGGCCGCTGATTACCAGACCGCAGTCACAATCCATGTTGTTCAAGGAGAAAGATCTATGGCAGCAGATTGTGTTTCCCTCGGAATGTTTAACCTCTCAGGCATACCACCTGCTCCAAGAGGCGTACCGCAGATCGAAGTTACGTTTGATATAGATGCGAACGGTATCCTAAACGTCAGTGCTAAAGATATGGCTACAGCCAAAGAAGCAAAGATCACGATTACTGCAAATACCAAGCTATCGAAAGAAGAGATTGAAAAGCTGAAGAAAGAGTCCGAGCAATTCGCTGAGGCTGACAAAAAGAAGAGGGTAGAGGCTGAAGTTAAAAACGAAGCTGATAATTTGGTCTACGCGGCAGAGAAACTAGTAAAACAAGATTTAAAGGATAAAATTAAACCAGAACAGGCTGATAAAATTAACAAGGCTGCTCAAGAACTCAAAGAATCAATTTCGAGCAACAATATCGATAACATCAAGACCAAAACCCAGGAATTGAAAAATATTATTGGTGAGGTCAGCACAGAGGTTTACAGGACAGTAGGAGCCACTCCAGGATCCACAGGGCCAGCCGCGGACGCGTCTGCAGCAGAGGCATCAACTTCCGGTGCGGATCAGGCCGCTGGTACTAGTGGCGGTGCTACAGGCACGACACCTCCACCTCAGTCATAGTATCCCCATTTCGTTACTGAGATTGATGAAAGGTATTAGGGACTTCCAACCATGAGCAGCAAACGGGACTATTATGAGACCCTCGGTGTCCAAAAGAATGCAAGCAAAGATGACATCAAGAATGCATATAGAAAGCTAGCACTACAATATCATCCAGACAGAAACAAGACACCGGGATCAGAAGAAAAGTTCAAGGAAATTTCAGAGGCCTATGCTGTTTTATCAGATGAGGAAAAGAGAAAAAGATTTGATACCTATGGTCACGTTGGGGCCGAAGAAGTATTCCGTGGTTCGGAAGCCAATTTCGATGAGGTCTTTAAAGATATGGGATTTGGTGGATTCAGAGACATCTTTGATCAAATATTCGGAGGTCGGGCCGGTGGTGGCGGTTTTGGGACTGCGGCAGGTGATCCGTCCGGCTTTGGGTTTAGCTTTGGCGGAGGACGAAGAAAGGGAAGAGACTTACTTTATGATGTCGAGCTTACGCTAGAAGAGGTATTAAAGGGCAGGAAGGACGAGATTGAGTTACCGAAGCTCGAAAGATGTACTACTTGCGGCGGAAGTGGAGCATCACCTGGATCCAAACCTAGAAAATGCAGTGTATGTCATGGCCAAGGGCAAACAAGGCGCATCTACAGTCAAAATAGATTTTCGACATTCGTCTCTTTGGAGCCGTGTCAAACCTGCGGCGGTCAAGGAGAAATCATCGACAAGCCTTGCAACATATGTGATGGCTCTGGTAAGGTTAGGAAGAACAAGAAAATAAAGCTAGAAATTCCTGCAGGCGTTGAAGATGGAGTGACTTTGCAAATGCGTGGCGAGGGCGAGCCGTCTGAAACGGGATCTCCGGGCGACTTGTTGATTAGGATTCACGTTAAACCACATCCACTATTCGAAAGATTGGAAAATGGTCATTTGCTTTACACCCTTAATCTGAACTTTACAGACCTTGCACTTGGAACCGAGATTCGAGCTCCCACGCTAGATGGGAATGAGAAATTAAAAATTCCTCCGGGAACACAGCCTAATGCCATTCTAAAGCTCAAAGGTAAAGGGTTACCTCACTACGGCAGTTACAGCAAAGGTGATGAGCTGGTTAGGATCAATGTAAAAGTTCCAGTCCAGCTGAATGACATTCAAAAGTCATTGCTTAAAGAATTAGATAGACAACTTAGAAACGAAGACGGCAGCGCACGACAACCTTTTTGATAGAAATCCATTTGTATTTGTAGTCGGGAATAGATAACACAAATGTCATCCTCACCTTCACCAATTGACCAATGATTCAAAAGACGACGAAGTTCATGGTTCTCAACATTGATGGGCGTCATAAGAGATGGAGCGAATGATGCAAG
>DAOM01000291.1:2775-2933 GCA_002501855.1 Candidatus Nitrosopolaris nunavutensis | reverse complement strand
AAAGGAATTTTTGAAAAAGAGATAAACCAAGCAGTTATCTCAGGACAAGTTGATTTCGCAGTTCACAGTTTGAAAGATATTCCTTCTGATCTATCGGAGAAATTGATTGTAGCAAGTATCCCAAAGCGTGCTAGTCCCAATGATGTTCTTGTTAGTAA
>DAOM01000291.1:0-2423 GCA_002501855.1 Candidatus Nitrosopolaris nunavutensis | reverse complement strand
CTATTCAGGGTCAGGCCGGATTTGCATGTTAAACCTATTCGAGGAAATGTAGAGACCAGAGTCAGCAGATCAATCACTGGAGAATATGATGCCGTAATTCTCGCAGAGGCTGGTCTGACGAGACTAGGGATGAAAGATGTTATCGCTGAAAGGTTCGACATCAAGGACTTTGTCCCAGCTCCAGGCCAAGGTGCAATTGCGATTGTATGCAGGAGAGACAATAAGGAGCTTATCACATTATTAAGGACTGTTGAAGATCCTCAATCCAAGATCGAAGCAGATGCTGAGCGAGCGCTGGTATCAAAATTAGAGGCAGGGTGTAGGTTTCCTGTAGGGGCAGTCGCCGTTAGTAAGCCACGGCAGAGCACGTTCACATTATATGCTAGCATATTTTCTTCTGACGGTAGGAAGAATATTAAGCTGAAGAAGAGCGGTAACGCGATGCATCCTGCCGACGTAGGAACTGAACTAGCAGATTTGCTTCTCAAAAAAGGGGCTCAAGAGTTAGCAGCAGGTTGGCGCAATGCAGTAGAAGCTTGGAACAAGAAACTATGAGGACGAATAAAGTATTCATATGCGGAGCTGGTCCAGGTGATCCGGAATTAATTACTGTTAAGGCAATGAAACTCTTGAAGAGTTGCGATGTAGTATTTTATGACAGGCTCGTGAGTAAAGAAATTATCGATCAAATTCCATCCAAATCAGAGACAATTTTTGTAGGAAGATCCGTAGGGGATGCAGCAACACATCAAGACTATACTAACAAGCTGATGGTCGCACATGCTAAAAAAGGAAGGAGAGTTCTGAGGTTAAAGGGTGGGGATCCGTTTATCTTTGGCAGAGGAGCAGAAGAAGCTGAATATCTATTCAAGCATAATGTAAAATTCGAGATAGTTCCAGGAATTACGTCTGCTATCGGATCCGCTGCATATGCTGGAATCCCACTGACGCACCGACGTTTCTCTTCGTCAGTAGCGATAGTTACTGGGCACGAAGACCCATCAAAAAACGAGCCAGGTGTTAACTGGAGCAAATTAGCATTCGCAGTAGATACACTAGTTATTCTTATGGGTATAGAGCAGCTATCACGAATCGTCGGTATTTTGATAAATTCAGGAATGAAAAAAAGTACAGAGGTAGCAATTATCGAAAATGGAACTACCAGAAAGCAGAGAGAAATAACAGGGAATTTGGGTAATATAGTACTGAAAGCTCTGAGCGCAAAAATAGAAGCGCCAGCAATCATTATTTTCGGAAAGGTTGTTTCGTTGCACAAAAAGCTTGCTTGGCTTAACAGGTCATAAGTATATCTATGCCGTTCAGTTTGGATAGTAAAGTACTTGCGATAACAAGAAATAATCTCGAGGCTCAGGAGTTCTCTGATCTCATTGCTTCTGAAGGTGGGAGAGCCATCCCGTTGCCTACGATTGAAATTGTACCAAAGGATCCTTCAGCTGTTGATGAATTTATTAATGCTGTAAATAAAAATGAAAATGAGTACTGTGCATTTTTAAGCCCTCAGGCGGTTGATGTATTATTTAATCATGCAAGTAGAATTTGCAAAACTGAGGAACTCGTTTCCGTGTTGAATTCCAGAATTGTTGTAGCAATTGGGCCGAAGACTAAGCAAAGATTGGTAGATCATATGATAGATGTCAAAATGGTTCCAGAACGGTATTCGTCAGTAGGGCTCGTTGAACTGTTCTCTAAGATGGAAAACCCAAACGGGAAGAAGATCCTCATCCCTAGAAGTGAAGCGTCAAATGAATTCGTCGAAAGAGCTTTGTCTGCTCTGAAAATGGTAGTGAATCTATTTTTTCTTTATACAGCCCGTACTTCGGAAATAACTCCTATATGGAACGATTTTATTTTACTTTTGGAACAAAAAAAGGTAGATGCGATTGTATTTACGAGTGCATCCAATGTTAGATCCTTCTTTGAGATCACTCAGAATATGCCACATAGTATTTCATCCTTACTGAAAAATGTTAAAGCTGTTATCGCTATAGGCCCAATGACTAACGAAGAGTTGAAGAAGAGGGGCATTCCGTCCTTTGAGTCGAGTGAGCACACGATAAGGGGTACCGTGGACCTTGCAAAGATCATCTTGGGAAAATAGGAGTCTGTTCCTCCTTTTTTCATTTTGACTGGTGCAGTCATTAGAAGAATTTTATCGTACTATCGTAGTATAATTTTATCCAGCTACTGAACCTGTCCCTTCGGCAGTACCGACAGAACGTATAATAAGATAAGATGGTTTTCATACTATTGATCAGCTGTGGTAGGTTCCTCAGTCTCAATAAGAGATAACTTGCCAACGCAGTAGTTCGTCCGACGAATTTTTACAGCCCTCGTGAACCGACGTAGACTTTACAGAACCAGACCCCAAAATATATATAAAACCTAACGGTGTTATAATACAC
>DAOM01000044.1:1445-10800 GCA_002501855.1 Candidatus Nitrosopolaris nunavutensis | reverse complement strand
AATTCGAAATTCGTCTGCTCGACCAAAAATATTCCGGCTACAGCAAAGCATATATCTTTCTTCCTTATCTGGTACCATAGTATAAAACCATGATGAAGACTCAGACTATAGCCGTGACGATCGTAGCCGCACTAACCGTCTTGTCAACTGGGTTTGCTTACATGCCAATGGCGCATGCGCACGGTGTTCAGGCACAGCTTCAGAGTAGATTTGTTAGAATCCTAGATGAGTCATTTTCCGCTCAGACACTCCACACCGGTGATACACTTACAGTAACAGGTACTCTTCAAAGTCTCGTCAACACGCCGCTTAGAGCTTGGTTATCATTGTTCAGCGATTCCGTAAATGCGGGCAACAGATGGGAATTTCTAGCGAGGGATCCACCCGGGAACATCTTTACAATTCAACCACAACAAACGATACCATATTCAATCACTGTGCGAGCGTTGGAGCCAGCAATATACCATGTGCACACTCAACTCAACATTGAACACATAGGCCCAGGTCTAGGACCAGGACAAACTGTTCAAGTCACAGGTCCTGCCATATTGAAACCAGTTCCGTGGGGTAACGTTGCCTATCAGGTTATTGTGATCGGTGCGGGACTAGGTGTAACTTTCGCAACAAGACCGTGGCAAGTCATATAAGAAAGCTCTCAATTCCTTTTTTCCTTCATTTTCTTTTTCAATATTGATGCCTCTTCAATGGCTATAATTAGACCAAGCTTGCTTTAGTTTTAGAGAGGGCATATCATTCGACTGGAATGCAGAGACTCAATTTTTACAGCGAATTTCCTTCATCCCTGCCATGTATTGGTGAAGTACATCAGGAACCTCGACGGTTCCATTTGAAGTCTGGTAATTTTCCATAATACATGCCATCGTTCTTTCCGTAGCCACGAGAGTGCTGTTCAAAGTATGAACAAATCTGGTTTGTTCATTGATCTTATCCCTGAATCTTGTGACGAGTCTGCGAGCTTGGAAATCTGTGCAATTTGAGCATGAGACGATTTCTCTGTACGCATTCTGACTTGGCATCCATGCCTCAATATCGAACGTTTTAGAGGAAGTCTTCCCCAGATCTGCGGAACATAGTAAGACTGTACGATAAGGAATCCCGAGCTTCTCGTAGAATTCCTCAGTTATTTCCAACATTCGTTCATGCTGTAGTTCTGATTCTTCAGGCCGCGAGTAAACAAATTGTTCAACTTTCTCAAATTGATGTACCCTGAAAATGCCCTTCGTGTCCTTTCCGTGTGCACCAGCTTCTTTCCTGAAGCAAGGGCTAGTGCTAGCATAGCGCAACGGTAAGTCCTTTCCATCTAAGATCTCGTTCATGTGCATCGAAGCCATCGAATGTTCGGAAGTCCCTATCATATACAGATCATCATTTTCGATTTTGTAAATCATGTCTTCAAAGTCAGCAAGTATCACTGCTCCCTCCATTGCCTCTTTTCTTATCATGAAGGGCGGCTGTGCAAGAGTGTATCCTTTTTCAGCTAAAAAATCAAGCGCATAGTTAATCAAAGCCAGATTCAACTTTACTAGCTCATTTTTTAAAAAATAAAACCTTGCACCTGCTATCTTTGCGGCGCGTTCTATATCAAGCAATCCAAGCGAGTTTGCTATATCAACATGATCTTTGAGAAAAAAATCGAAATTCGTGATTGCACCATGATATTTGAGAATCACGTTGTCTTTTTCATCGCTCCCAATTGGAACTGATTTATCTATAATATTAGGAAGAGTCATCATTGACGCTCTGAACTTAGCGTCTACTGCTTTCTTTTCTTGCTCCGTCTCCAAAAGTTTGGTGCCGATTTCCTTCATCTCTTCCCTTTCTGAGACTGAATCTTCATGAGCTTTTAGCTTGTTTGATATTGCCCGCGCTAGCAAATTTTTTTTATGCTTAAATTCCTCAACTTGAACAGTTAACTCCCTGCGCCTTTTGTCCAGCGCAATCAAATCGTCTAGAGGAAATTCAAATTTCCGGTTTTCTAACATACTTCTGAGAAGCTGTGGATTTTCCTTCAAGAGTTTCGGGTCAAGCATGCGAGATCACTTTTTGAGCTATCGAAATATGCTCTAATAGTTCATTTATAGTGTTTAGTAACGTTTCAAATCCAACCTTGCAGGAAAGACAAAGAAGCAAATTATTATCATAATCCCTTGGTGACATTTCTATTGATAGTCCATTAGGAAAGTCAGTGTTATCAGCTATTAATGACCTTAGTACAGCATACATTGCTTTTTTTTTTGAACCTTATTTGAATAAAGGCAGATATTTCAGGAGGAGTTGGTGTATTTGGAGTCAAGTATTGCCCTCCTTACGCAAGAGACAAAATCTTCCAGTCTGCTAGACGGAACTTTACATCTTGCAGCTGCCTTATGACCGTCTCCTATTCCGCCAACAGATTCCGCGCAATTTCTAACAACTAAACCTAGATCCGATCCCGATTTGCAACCGATGCATTTCCTACAAGAAAATTTGTGCATACCGTCGCTGCTAACGGTCCACACGAAGAGCACTCGATCACCAAGAGTGGGTGATCCGCTCAGTACGGAAGATACGGCCCCAAGCATCTCCTCAGCTAGCAGATTCTCTGCGTTGACAAAAATCGATCGTCCACTGTCAATTGCGCGCCACTTTTCAGTGAGAATCGTAGAGATAGACTTCGCAAGGATTGCTCTATACGTGTCGGCAATTTGTTCCCCCTCAGTCAGACAGGCATACCTATCGCCCATACAGATTCCAACACCTATACCTGCCCTTCCAGTTCTTCCACATGCATTTAGCAGTGTCGAAAATTCCCTAGCGTCGCGTAATTGACTTCTTAGATCCTCATTGACAAGTGTATATGTATACCCTACAAGGTTTTCCGTCAGGTTCTCTGTTTTATATTTTGAAGAAGTTGCGACAAATTTTACAATGGCGTCCAGGATGATACTTTTCTCCTCTTGCGGAAGCTCTGCAAGTACTCGCCATCTGCCGTTTTCCATCATCCTTACTCCTGAATTCTTAATCACAGTATAGGCATTTTCCCTGTTCCAAGTTATACCTTCAATATAAGGGAATGATGTAGATGCCAGCGCTTCATGGAGTGGCTTCGTTTCTCTCCCGGTAAATATTAGATCTAAGTCGACGGTAATTAGTCCATGAGACTCGGCTGTCTTAATAATTTCTGAATTTATACTGATAAGCGATTTCTTATCGCCTTGATCCTGGTTATCCGATATTGCGGATACGACGGCAATGGGGGAAAGGTCCCAGTTTCTTTTTTCAATCTGGTTCGCAAGGAGATATGCTAATCCGCCCGAAGAAATCTCAGATCCGCCGTCGATGCGGTATCTGAATGCGTTTAGGATGTGTGCTGAGTAAGGCCCAGTCAGCTCTTCGTCAGGAAGTTGATGATGGTCAATGATTATCCATCTATCGCCAAGTGCGTCGTTCAGCGCAGCGCCCAAGCCTGAGCCAAGGTCAGATATTATGTAAAAGTCATGAGCTTCGGATTTCATTTGCTCTATGACAGCAGGGGCCATATCAGAGATGGGCCTTACTACGCACTTAGCACCCAATCTCAATAAGGTCATGGAAATGATACTTGCAGAGATTAAGCCATCTGCATCAAGGTGCGTCATAATGCAAGTATTACTGTCATCTTCTGCCACAGATCTGATCTTTTCACAAAAAGGTTTTATAGCTTCTTCAAGCCCTCTACCGTACATTGTGTGGTCTTACTCGAGCTGGGCAATAACTGAGGCGTATTTCCAATTTTTGGGAATTTTCTCATTACGCTTATAATATTTCGATAACCTGTGAATCTTGGCTTCGATCAATTCAAGCGCGCGGACGTTTCTGTTATCAGTATTGTGAGATCTCAAATGTCTTTGTAGTGCTAGAGCCTTCTGTACCAGTTGGTTTAAATCTTCTGGCATATCCTGTTTGATTCCATTTTCACTCCTTATTTCAGTTATGGTCTTATCCATAATCGTCTTCAGAAGAGGTATACCATATTCGTCTCGCATCCGAGTCCCTATCGCACTGGGCGTAAGGCCTTCTTTGGATAGTTGAATAACTATGGAAGTGAGCTCTGTATGACTCGACGTGAGCCATGGCGGTGCATTTTTAGACGTTGGGCGAACTGAATGAGACTTGCCTCGAGTATGAGCATGAATGCGTGCCATTTACTACGAGGAGATCGAACGTATATCTTAAATGTTACTAGGGAAGGATGTCCTTAACTTTGACTTTAGAGGATACATCTTTGATAACTCAAGAAGATACCAAAAAGTTAAATAATCGCGCGCGAGAAAGTTTACTTCAATATGAATAAGCCAATTTTGATGGCTATGGTGGCACTAGTTACTCTAATGGGCACTGCATTTGCACTACCTACAGTTCAGATAGCGAACGCACAATATGGTGGCGCAACTACCAGCGGTGGGGGCGGCCTATCCGTCGGAGGCGGCATTGAACAACAGCTTAAGCTGGCAAGGGAGAAAGTTTCAAACGCTGCGCAAGCAGGTGCATATGGCTCTGGAACACCCATGCTTGGGACCACAATTAATTCAACGCTACTCCTCATTATCATCATCACTGTAATCTTTGGCGGCGTTGCAGGCATGTTCTTCGTTAGAGCCAGAACCCCGAGAAAAGAGGCCACGACTTAATTCCTCCAAAAATCTTTTTTTTATTTTAGCGAGCAGCTGCCACAAAGCAGCAGATAACTGATTTAATGCTGGTTTAATCCAAATTCTTAATTCGGAGCTGTTGCCTGATCATGCCGATTCGTAATCTCGGAGGTCATCCATTTTTAATGTCGACCGTAGTGAGTAGCCAGAACCAAAATGTATATATCATAGAAGCCGTTTTTTGTATTATGATAATGAGCGCTCTTCTAATTCTTGTACCAATGATCACCACAGCAATTAAAGGACTGCTTATGCAGATTGGACCACAATACGACCCACTATTTTACGACGTATCGATCTACATCTTCGGCACTATGCTGTTCGCTGTGTTTTTGTTAAGCGTCATTGCGTTTTGGCTGCGAAGAAAGGGTCTTGGCGGTGGTGCTGCTAAAGAGAAATGGACGCAGGAGCTGGAAAAGTACTTCGAACGAGAACAGATAGGTCAGATTCCAGACGAAAAACACCATTGGTGAAATCGCACAACTAGTTGGTGCCCACAAACTTCTTTTATTTCATTTTTTAACGCATTCTAGAACCTATATAGGATTTTCTTACGGAACTTCTTGGTCCTCGCCGCAGGCCTTTCTTAAACTAATTCTTAGGATTAGGGAAGCTAGAGGTTCTGCAACTTAGCAAATTTCGCTGTCCCAAGGTTGAAAGCGTATCCATCTGCAAATAAAATGCGCCGGACGGCCGGACAATTCCTCGCAGGCAAATCAAGTTCCGTTCGTCCCTCTTCCGCACGCCTCTCTATGTAGTTTTTTTACTCTTTAGAGACCTACTGCCTTACAATAGACTCGGTACATATTAGTGGTGGTCTACAAAGATGTCTTTATTTTTTGTTTAACCCGTTAAATGGGTTTATCACTAGTGAAGTCTAGTCTAGATGTGACCCTAAGCAATATTTGGGTCGGTTCGTCGCGAGATCTTCATCGTTTTTAACTCGGTTTGGAGCAGCGATCAATTACCTCATCCCCAATAAGGAGATACTTTTGCCCTGCTAAAAACGTAACACTAGATGGGAAGATCTATTCTGCGACACTTTGATCATAGGAAAGCGCGAAAAATCTTTTCCGAATCTCTTTCGATTCGTGTCCGTAAAGCCTTTAACGTACCTGAAATACGTAACACAACGATAGGCGGCTGCATTAAAACAATAGTCGACAACATGGTTCCAAGCATCTCTAATTTACAACTTATTATGACAATGACTTCTTTTTCGTCAATATCAATGAATCTTATTTTGGCTTTTTCCGTTGCTATATGACCAAATAGCTCGGAACTTCGTTTACTGATCGCCTCAACTATTTTACGCCGGTCATAACTGTGGTCGCCATTCCAAATAGCCAGATATCTACGTTTGTCACGCCGATTAAGCATCTACGTAACACTTTTTCCCTAGTCTTATTTCGATCCATTCTTCAAGTTCTCGCCAATATCTTTCTGGTTTGATATTACAAAGCTTTAGTAAAGAATCAAAGCAGCGACCAGATATCATTTCTCTTGGACATCTTGCCCCACTTGAAAGAACTAATTGGCAATTTATCGAGTTACAAAGCTTGTACAGTTCTCTAATCTGTTCAAGCCATTTTCCGACACTGAACCCGTTTGCCTGGCGTATGTCAGCGAAGAAAATCTCCAAACCAATTCGTGTTCTTACTTTTTTTTTAAGAATAGACTTCACCCTGAAATAATCTCTAACAACAAAAATGTCCAACCAAGGCGAGGAAAGTTCCCCAATCTTGTCGGAAACTACAAGATATGGATAATTAGTGATTAGGGATGGCGGTCTGTTCAAACGATAGATCACATTTTCATGAGATTTACCATGATACTCACTACCTATCTCATCTATTTCCAAAATCTCAGCTGTCCTAAGCATTTTCTCAAGATTATTATCGTAGACGCAGAGATCTCTTCTCCTTAACATCAAGTCCTCATTCTATTCAACGTTGATTTGCGAGGTTCATGCGTCAATATGGATTTGAATTTGATCCTAACCGAGTCTCCCTCCGAGAGAGAAACCTTCCCCATGCAGACTCTTTGTTTGTCTAATCTTAAGTACAGATTTCCCTTCTCGTCATAGAAATCAAAGAAATTTGAAAGTAGTGCGACATCCGTATCGGTTAGACAAGATTTAATTTTCACGTATAAAGAATTTGCCTCGTTTTTGCCAAGAATGGAAGTTAACAGAACAATTTTATTTCCCCAATGGCCTTCTGCAAATCCTATAGAAAAACTATCAGGGGAAACACTAAGTGTGCTATTTAGATGTTCCAAAATCTTATCTTTCTCTTCAGTCGCATGAACTATAATACCGATCTCAGCAGCAGAAAAATTGCCACTTTCATTACTGATCATAGCCGATAAGAATGGATAATAGGAGTTTTAGCTATATCTTATCATCAGCCTCTTCTGTCGAGGACGAGAGTGTTTTTTCAATTGGTTTCGCCATCAGCAGGGCTCTAGATTCCGGGGTTGAAATCAATTTTGTCTTCTTAATGCCTATATGCCTCAAGGGCGCGATTATCTTCGCTGCAGCAAGGAGATCTGCACCCATTTTACCCATAGTTGCCTCCTGAACAAACTGGTCGATGCTGAGCTTCGGAATCTTATCTTCTAGCGCCTTATGAGCGATCATTCTAATCTCGTGTTTTTTGGAGGAATTAAGTCGTTTTTGACTTAGTGCAATCAATACTACTCTAAATGTGTAGCCATCCATCGTCATATAGTCGTGCACATGAGTGATCATTGAACTCCCGCGCCTAATCAAACTCCTCAAGAATTCTTTTGCATATTCATGACCTTTGAAAATCGTCGTTGCACTCCCCTCATTGATTTTGTCTATCTGCACGAATACTTTTGTCTGATGTTGTGTGGGATCCTGTTTTAAAATATCGAACATAGTGTTTTCAATCACGCGCCCTTTTGCAAGATCGGCGACTGTAATCGGTATGTAGTTAAGAAAACCGCCTCCAAATGCCGAGGGTGATTTTACTACAACCCATTGCTTGTCTCTCCATTTGTCTCGGACTCGTCCACCTCTCTTACCGCCTTTGACCATGAAACCTAGACTCAAACACCAAAATATAAGTCATGTTCTAGGCAGGCTCTCTCGGCTCTTTACGACGCAGATATGGGCCGCCTCATCTGGAACAATACTCGAAGCTACGTTCATTAAAGTAGCCTATGATTATTATCATATTGTCAGTTATATCTAACTCTTTATCTGATGGCTGTTGAAAACTAATCTTATGTCTAATCATTAAATATGACGAGTAAGCACTCAGAATACTTGTGACTGATAAAAGCATCAGGTGGTTCGATGCCTTCATGGGCGTAGGATACGAGTTTTATCATGTGCGCGCAAAAGTGATTTTGATCTTCAACAACAGAAAAACACTCCTTAACGCATGGCACAAAGTCATAAAGTGGTGGCCGGATGACTGGATAAAGATGAGATTTTTGGAAACAAATTATTCATATGAATTCATATTGTACGGAGACTCCAACTTTTTAGAAAATACATGGGTATTTTTGAAAGCCCTTAATGTGTCCCAACACTACATGACATTCAAAGCTGACTATGAGGGGGCAGCCTACTTGCAGCTCGCGTTATATCGACCCAAGAGAGACTCCTACGAACTTGAATTATTCGACTATCGGAAGAAAGTTACTGAAGTGTTGTTCCTAAAGGAACCGCTCGAAGAACCACAAGACGGCATCGTTCTGAGATCCAGGAGTATAATACATGGCCCGAATCAAAGCCCTCTTTGAAGAGCAAAACATTGATCAATGAACTAATTTGGGAGATATGCCTTTATCAGTTTTATCCAGGCAGCCCAATCCAAGCTATAGAACTGTAATGGTTGTCTTATAGGATAATTCGTCAAAGTTTTGGCTATCCCGAAGTCATAGGTCCGAGTCTTATGTTTGGCGTTGAATTTTATCCTCAAGAAGTTTACCTTACGTAGGGTAACACTATCAATGCTAATAACAGATTCCAAAGGTACTAGCAAACTCTTTGAGTGTTTGGATATATCCTCATCGAGTTGAGCTTCTGAATAACCATCTATACGGGTCACCTTGGCTTGGTCCTCACTAAAGTATTTTTGTTCTCTTTCTTTTGGTGTAACAAATACCCACTCGGGGATGAATATAATTTGCTTGTTCGTGAGTGCCAGAATTCCTTCTTTAGTTTTGTTGAAAAAGCCTATAAAGCCAAGTTCATTTCCCCAAATCTTTGGCAAGGTTGCTACGATATGTTCGTCTAAATCTATATTTACCCTCATAACCTTGGCTAAGAATTTGCCAGTTCTGAAATCATAATATTAAAACTACGTACTACATCAGATCCGGTTGAATGGATCAAAAAGGAGGATTGGTTTTGATATTGTTTGGATTCTTATTCCGTTCCTGCAGCCGATTCGTATTCGAACCCCATAGTTCCTGCGTGCTTCTTCTCTTTTAGTCTTCGATACCTATACGCACGTTCTGCAAATAGTATTGCTATCGTCATTGCGAGCGCACCGGCGGTGGCGATGTATATTCCTATATCTGCCTCTGCCATATCAGACTTATATTGAAGTGGTTGTATATTAATTTTTAATAAGTGATAAGTTCTGATGTTTTGCTTAATTGGGTCTCACCATTCTTGTGGCCTA
>DAOM01000044.1:0-1160 GCA_002501855.1 Candidatus Nitrosopolaris nunavutensis | reverse complement strand
TCTCTTTATCAAACCTGTCGCAGCTTGTAGTGTAGTTCTGATGAATTAGTGCTATGCCATCTTCTTGATGCTCCTTTTAAATTGACAAAACTGACCGAAGTAAATAATCTGCAAATGTAATCTGACTAATCGCGTGAGAATTTCTAGCATCCACTAGCTGGAAAAATATACATCAAACGCAGAAAGATGTCCGCACATAATCATCCTATGCTTATGCTTGGGTATGGTCAAAGCGTGAACGATCTTAGGATTTTATATCCACTAATCGACATAAACTTATTATGTTCTTCTGGATCGCAAGAGTGCTGAGACTTAAGGCGGGACAGATGCCATCGAGAATATCTATGTATCAAGGAAGAAAGAAAAGATACATCTTTGCCGCTATTGTCGCAGTACCAGTAATATTAGTGGCGTTCTTTGTTGCAGAACAGCAACATCCATATAGAAATTCTAAGACGTGGAATTTCGACTCTTACCCAGAAAATAGTTCTATCCCTAATACATTCGTGCCTATTGATACAGGCGGGGTGCAAGCAAAAGGAACGTGGGCTGTAAAGACTGACGCGACGGCACCGTCTAAACCTAACGTCCTCGCTAGACTATCGAACAATAAGACTGGATCAGGATATCATATGTTAATTCAAGCGGAAGGTGCCTACAGCAACTTTGAGGCAGGTGTTAAATTTAAAATAATTTCGGGACGAGAACAACAAGTAGCTGGCATTATCGTACGATTCCAGGACACAAATCGGTATTTTGTTTTGCAGGCTGACGCAATGAATCATAGATTTTCGTTGTGCAGAGCTCAACCCGGGATTATAGTCTGCACGCAAGATACGGATGTTAGTATAACAATTGGTCAATGGCATACTATCACAGTACAGGTGGCAGGAGCGGGGGGGGAGCCAGGCATCGCAGGTTATTTAGATGGTAAGCGTCTCTTACAGAGGTATGATCAGAACTACATGGGTGGAGGACAGATAGGCTTGTGGACTAAAGGTGATTCAACTGTCTACTTCGATGACCTTGGGGTCGCGTATTAAGGATCACACTGCACCTTTATCCAGATTTAACCGTAACTCATTTCATTATTCGAACAGTACATCCGTTTTGGATAATTGATGTTTCATATATTGTGGCATGTCATTATCAAGGTATTC
>DAOM01000063.1 GCA_002501855.1 Candidatus Nitrosopolaris nunavutensis | reverse complement strand
CTAATAAAAGAGATAAGGAAAGGCTTAGGCAATTACAACTTAGAAGAGAGGAAGACCAAGATAGAATAATCAGGATCATAAAGAGGATAAAGAAGTAGCCTGTCAATCAAGGCAATGTCATATGTAATAAATATCCTTGGGCACTTATTATCCATGATTATAACGAAGAGAAATACAGATCTCTATTGAAAAAAGTCTATGATAGTCTACCTAATGAAAATGGAGCTATAATAATTAGTGATTGGTTGTTAAATGATGAAAAAACAGGGCCTATACCCGCAGCCTTAATGAGCTTGAATATGATAATGCTAACCAGTGGCGGAAGAAATTATTCTTTTGTAGAGATATCTAGAATGCTTTCTGATGTTGGATTTAAGAATATAGAAAAAAGACCTTTAGCTGGCCCAGCACAAATTGTCATAGGATACAAGAACAAAAAGAAATAGCAAGATCTCCTAATCCTGTTGATTTTTTCCAAACTATTAGCTATCAATTTTACTAGCCAAAGTATCGCTGGCAAAAATATTGTAATCGGAGCTGGTTCGATAAATATCCGCGAGCATCAGCTTGCAAAGATACCTAACGAATATGCAGAAAGTCTGAGAACCTTTTCCGAGAGTATTTCTAAACAGCTCAAAGATCATCACAAACCAATGGAAGAAGTAAACTCAATAAACCAAAGTATGAACGAGTTTGCTAAAGAAGTTGAAGATATCACAGTAGGAAAAGAACAAGAGATTGACTATGCCAAGCAGACAAACATTGAAGCAACCACCGCTGGTGTTATACAAAGCGTCTTAAATGCTCTACCACAAGCGGCAGAAACTGCAGCAACATTTACTCCTTTAGCCCCAGTTAGCAAACTAATAGGAAAAGGCGTTGAAGTCGTAAATGCAATACAGATGAAAAACAGTAGTGGCTGACATGCCAATACTATTGATTAAAGATATTCAGACACAATTGAAGGTCAAGTTATATGGGTAGTCACCTATCAACATTGACGATATCAAAGGAAAGGTAAGTGGTATTAGCTATGATAGTACTGGAAGACTCAGTGCAGAGGTTATCAATATTCAAGGAAATCTTACTATTGTTATTAATAATCCAACAAAAGAAGTTATCGCAGAACTGAAAAAGATTCTGCAAGCTCCGCTTGTAGGTTCTGGAATCAACGATCAAGGTATCACAACGCAGAATGTAAAGGAAACAAAGCAGAGCATTAACAGGATCAAGAGTTTGCTATCAAAAGCTGACAAGAGAATAGGAAAACCAACTCAGGCAATCAAAGCAGATAATGTGGAAATTTCTCGTAAAGAGCTGTTATTGAAGGACGCTGGAACTATGGCTTATGAATATCTGCAGAATGAGGACTACGGCAATGCGTTAGAGTGGTCTAATAAGGCCATACGGATAATCCTAATCATAATATTTCACGGTATAACAAAGGTTTAGCTCTATATAATTTAGGAAAATACAAAGAAGCCATAAAGTGTAATGATAAGGCTTTACGGATAGATCCAACTTATGTTCATGCATGGACTAGCTGGGAAAACACAATGATATTTCTCTTGAGCACTCAGAAATCACTGAGGTTGTTGCATATAGAAATGCAGACATGGTATCAACTGTCGATTTTCAAAATACGGAATGTGTCAAGTATCACATAAATGGCCATGGATATTCTCTGGTTGGTTGTTGTTGTAATTACCTGCAATTAGGGTCAATAAGTTATTTACTCGGGAACTCAGGCGAATTATTTTTCAACAACCAAAAAAAGAATCGATTCTGGAAAAGAAAACTAGTTTAGTTTCTTTTTTCTCATTTTCTTTTCTTAAAATACAATACTAATGATTGATTCCGGATTAGAGGTATATTCTTCCATCAGTATCTGTAAGGCGCGTAAAATAGGTGCTTCAATATTTGGTTTTTCTAGACAATCTTCCTCATAAAGCCTTTTTGCTATGGATAAAGTTGAATCATATTGCGTTTGTAATAAATCAAGCAATGTGGGAATTATAAACGACCTTGAAATAATCTTATGCCTATGAATAAATAAACTATGATGGTAGCTGGTTCCATAAATTTTGGATAAAGCATATCTACTCATTGATGTGATGATAAAGCCACAAGTTATTTTGAGAAGATACTGAAAATCCTACGTAAAGTAAAGTATATTCATCTCAGGAATTATTTGTTATCAAATAACTCTACTGAGTCGTTTAGCACTTTTCAATCTCAAGGATACTACTACGCTTCATCATGCTACCTTCCTATTCCAGTAGCTATCCTTAAAACGGCTTCCCATACTCCACTTTGACATCTAAGAAATCTTTCATGCTCCCGCCATACTTAGTCAATACCTCGTCTTTACCTTTAATCCATTTTTCAATAATCCAAATTCTGTTATCTATTGACACTTTAACATAATGTTCCTTATCTCTAATTTCAATATTCCATAGCTTGGGATCCAACGCTTTGCTTTTCACTTCATTACACACAAACTTATACTCAATTGTAACATCGTCGCTAGCTGCCCATGTAATATAAAAATAATCTTCGTCCTCATAATTTATGCGTGCAAATTTAATAGGACGATAACACGAAGATAACAAAGAGAAAAAGGCGTAACAAAAGAGAAACACTGGAAAACCTCTCCATCCATCCAAGAACTGCTGGTTTCAATCCGAGAACAATGAACTATTTCGATCTGCTAAGGTAGAACAAGCTATTCGTAACGCTAGCATTAATTTCTCATCAGAGCTGTATAATATGATAAGAAATGGCAAAACCAAAATCACAAATCAAATGTGTGTTATGCAGTAAAGCAATCGCAGAAATAATATTCCAATAGAATGATGATGGCTAATTATTCAAGGGCAGGCTAAATGTAAATGTTGCACCTTTACCAGCAGTATTATTTTCAGCCCATATTCTACCTCCATGGGCTTCCACAATACCTTTAGAAATATACAACCCTAATCCAGTACCTTTGTCTGACTTCTTAGTAAACTTCGTAAACAACCTAGGCAATATTTCAGGATCTATACCAGTACCGGTATCCTCTATAGTAATAATAGCAGAACCAGCATCTTTCTTTTTCTTAGTAATAGTGATGGTTCCCTCCTTCGTGAAATTAATTGCATTTCTCAACAGATTAGAAATAACTTGGGTTATCCTATCTTTATCTGCTTTTACAAATATAGTATGCCCTTTCTCAGAATCATACAGTATCTTTACTTGATGATTATTACTATTTTGGCTTTTAATATCTTGCAATGCATTGAGTATTACACTATCTATATCAACTACTTCCTTATTCAGATTTATCGATAGGCTTTCGATTCGAGCGAGATCCAAAATGTTCCCTGTAAGTTCCTTTAACCTTCTTGCGTTTCTAATTATAACCGATAGGTATTCGTCGTACATAGGAGGAGTTATATTCTCTTTTCTAGAACGAAGAATCTCAGCTAACCCAATTATGGGTTGAATAGGTGTTCTTAATTCATGAGCTGCTATATTAATAAACTCTGTTTGCGTCTTATCGCGGACCTTTAATTGCTCACATAATTCACTTACTTTTCCATATAGCTCTGTTTGTTTCCAAACACTTTCAAATATAGAAACGTAAGACAATACGGTTGCCTTCCTATTTGAATAGGCTCCCAAACCCATTGCTTCATAAGAAGATTCCTTGGTATCATCTTTTAATTCAACAACAAGGGAGGATTTTCTATCCACCACTAAAATGGTGACCTGTGTTTGTAGACCTGGCTCGCTGTAACGTATTTCAATATTATGATTCTGTCGTTTTAACATTTGTACTGTCTTCTCAATTAGTGGTTCCTTTGGTGTCAGGATTCTGGTTTTCACACCACGTTCTACTACTTCTTTTAATGACTGAATCGTTCCTAATTTCATTTGACGATCGAATGCGTTAGCCGTCGAATATATTATCAAGATTTCATCTCTAGCTGCCATCCCGATTTCAAAAGCAATTTGTTGTATTTCAACAGGGTCTCGGATCAGCTGTAATATATCTGGCTTATCTAGTCCTGTTTCTTTGTCAATTTCTCTTATTTCTTGCTCAGTTGGAATTGCTCTATTCCAGAAAGGGTCAGAAATAAATTGTTGTTGCTGCCCTAGTAATTCTCTAAAATCATTTCCATATACACTTCTGAATCTTTTAAACATAGGAATACAATCCATTGTATCAAACTTGTAAGGAGTTCCGTCAATTACTTCCTGGATTATGGAGGATTTTTCTCCCTCTTTTGGTTCTGTGAAAGTCCTTCCACATAATGCACATATACCTCGTGATTCATTGTTATTATTTATCATAGCATATTCTTACTTCATGGATAGGGTATACGGGACTACTTACCTTCCCTTCCTCCAATCGGTAATATCCGGCCTCTCTATTAATGGTTACTTAAATGCGCTTACTATTACACACACAGATTTGCTCAGGCTGGCGTACAAATACATCAAAATACCCACTACCGAAATCAACTCACCTGCTTGTTCTATTTCGGCTATTTACACAGAGCAATCTTGATTTGATTGACCCTAAAACTTTGTCTTATCCCAGTAACAAATCAAAAATGGAGGTCATCCCACATTCCGGTCAAATATTGGGTATAGCACTAACTAGATGCTTCACCGTATACTGAACTCAAACCATGCATGTGAGTACATTCGTATACTGCTCCATTGTACCCTCCTACTTCTCTAACTATCCCCTTTTGTGCTAATTCAAGTACTTTGATAGTACAGTTTGTAAGTTTCGTAGTAGAAGAAGGAAGACCTGTACTTATTCCAGTTGCAACACCAAATGCAACAATAATTGTTAATCCGATTACTCCAATCACAATTATAGATTTAGTTTTCGTGCTGCTCTTTGAAACTGTTGGTCTTCGGAGTTCAATTGATTCTAATGTCATAGACTATTCACCTCGGACGCCCAACTGTTATTTTCAAACAATTAACCATACATTATCGATCCGCTTGCTTAGGGATATACTGTTATAGGATGCTGACGATATATATCATAAGCATTTGATATAAATGATAATTCAAATACGGATAATGACTTAAGTTAGCAATTACTGGCCATTTTCAAAACTATTGTTTACTTTAGTGAAAATTCCAACGGTCAGGTAAGGCTAAAAAATTAGCCTTAAAAT
This sequence comes from Candidatus Nitrosopolaris nunavutensis, assembly GCA_002501855.1. GTDB lineage: Archaea > Thermoproteota > Nitrososphaeria > Nitrososphaerales > Nitrososphaeraceae > Nitrosopolaris > Nitrosopolaris nunavutensis. Next base: position 241 of record DAOM01000063.1, on the reverse strand, counting down.
TAGCTTGTCAAATGTTGACTCTTGTGGAATTCAGATGGGTATATCGAGTGTAGGAACTACGCAATCATCTATCTTACTCAATGTTGTCGGACGGCAGTCCTAAACAGCTTTGTATGTATTCCCCATGACACACCTACAACTATTACAGTAATGGCTATTTCAACAATTATCTATCTCCTCCGGATCTGTGAATGAGGATGATCACTACATAAAAGTACTTGTAGTACTTACATAGATAGGT
>DAOM01000218.1:904-3127 GCA_002501855.1 Candidatus Nitrosopolaris nunavutensis | reverse complement strand
GTATTTTCTAATCTTCTATTCCATTTATCATGATCGTTACCCCAGATTCAAAGCGGGCCTGACTATTGTGATAAGTGCTACCGATCGAGGAACCACAAAAAGTCACAAAGATGGCTACGAAGAAAGGAACATCCAAAATATTGTGAAAGGAAAAAATCGTTCGATACTGCCATTGTAAAAAAAATAGAAGGACTTTCATTCCTTTAAGTGCGTTTTTTACACTAAAGTGTCAGCCGTGTATGTCAGTTGTATTGTTGCCGTTGTTTAGACAGACTGTTGGTGCAGAAGCAACTTCCTCTGATTCGAGTTGTTCGTTCTCTCCGGATTCTTCTGAATCAGCGGGCGCCGCGCCTGTACAGACATTTGCCTGACTAATCTGTTGTCCTAACACTTCTCGAAAATGGAAAAACACAATGGATTATTTTAACTCAGTTAGGAGTTGACGAATATGCTGATAGGAATGAGTTGTTTCATGGTTGTCCATTAACTTTCTTTCTCAACCCACTTATGAAAATGAATTTTTGCTCTAATACAATATAGTATAACATAACATAAAATAGTAACGGCTACAAACATAAAATTTATCAGACTGCCCGAAGAGTATAATAATGGACAAAAAACCTGACAATAACAATTTCAGGAACACGAATCGATTTCAATTAGACAAAGTCGCATTTTATGGTCGAACTCTATCAGAATATCTTAAGATGTTTCGTATCGATGATACTGATCACTTGAAAAGATACAATAGAATATTGGATTGCCCTTCAGGTGCTTCCTCCTTCGTCGCAGAGGCTAACAACAAATATGAAGTCAATACAGTTGGTTGTGATCCCTTATTTGACAAGGATTCAAGAATACTGCAGAAACAAGGTGAAGAAGACATTGAATATGTTGTTAAAAGAGTATCACTTGCTCCTAATCTTTACAATTGGAATTTTTATTCCTCTATAGAAGAATTAAGGAATTACAGAAAACTGTCGTTAGACCAGTTTATATCAGACTACAATCTTGGAAGGCAAAGAAGACGTTACGTAAAAGCAGAGTTGCCTAAATTACCATTTGATGACAAGAGTTTTGACCTAGTATTAAGTGGACATTTCCTTTTTACATATAGCCATAAATTTGAATTCTCATTCATTTTATCTTCTATAATAGAGTTGTTTAGAGTATGTTCTAGAGAGGTAAGAATCTACCCCTTACAAAAGTCAAGTTTAGAGCCGTATGAACATATGACAGATTTGCTCACTACCTTGAAAAAACGATATGGAATTACATATCATATTGTACTAGTTCCATTTGAGTTCCAGAAAGGTAGCAATAAGATGCTGTGTCTAACACATTAGGTCTCATGAATAGAAGTTGGTGCCGTAATGATAACTCTTCTCTTTTGGTTAAAGATAGTATTAGGTTCGATAAATTGAAGTTGAAGACTTGATTGTCTAAGTCTGTTTGACATTGACCTGTCTTCAACACAGTTCAAATTCAAAAATAGTTTGTTGAATATACGAAATCACGTCTTCTACATATTCGGATCAAACTGCCAAATGAATAATGGAACTTGTGAGTGCATCTAACCTGAGTATTATATAGGAAGCCACGGAAAGATAACAGGAACAAATATTCTACACGCTTTGTTTCCGATCTTCGTCGACCAAAGATACCGTATACGTCACATCAAACAGCATTCCGACCCGCCAGTATAGAGTAGGTTGACACCATTGAATGTGTTTGTCGGTGTCACATTAGCAGAACTGAAGTTTATACAGTAACACAAAGTAGCAAATAGCAGAAATCCTTATAAGATAAAAATCATGTGAGCGATTATCTGACTATAGAAAAAGACAAGATACGCTTCAAAATCCATCTGAGGAATCTTACACTTGTGTTAATCGGCTCGATCATCATCGCAGATTCCTTAATATTTCTCTCTTGAGTATGACCTAGTATTATCCAGAATGCAGTTTCACCACAAAATGCTTAAGATGGCAAACGATATCACTCCAAGGTTAATGAGGACATATCTCGAATCGATAAAACCATTTAAAACATTCTCATTTTAGCACTTATATCTTTTCATGCGCGATCTGCATTGACCTATACGCTAAGATTAAGATTATGTAGATAATTACAGCAGCGGTTTTGAAATGAGCTAGACTCACTTAATTGGTAATGATCGGCGTACTTTCTGACTTCAATGTTTTCATGACAACATCCCAGGGA
>DAOM01000218.1:0-630 GCA_002501855.1 Candidatus Nitrosopolaris nunavutensis | reverse complement strand
TCTTCTTCTCCTTTATTCCCTTCCGAAATCAAGCATGGAGTGCGTATATCCATCAAAAGTTCTGCTGCCTTGCTTGCAGGAAGAATTTCATTGGTGTTTCAGGAAGATGTCTCAAGACATGCCGTCTGAATAGCCCAAGTTATAGGCTTGTGTGTCATGATTGTTATTGCCTGCTGTGTTTATAGCGCTTGATTCACTTTGTTGTGTATTGCCTGATGCTGGGATACCGACTGTACCGCGTGCTGCAGCCCAGCCGTCGTTATATCCTGTTCGCCAGTCTTTAGAATGAGAATTGAGATATCCTGTATCAATGCTTATGCCATTTGCTGCGTTTGCTTGTCCTTGACTATATCCATCATTGTAATCTTGTGTATGAGCTTGGGCCAAATTTGGAACCATTACAGCAAGTAGGGCCATAATTGGCCACGCTATTATTATTTTGTTCATTTATCCAGCCCCCATGTTTACCGTCATGTCTGAGTAGACAGCTCGGAAATGAGTTCAAGATATGCATGTCGAATATGGCTCAAATTTAGAGAAGTATACTCCATTTGGATACCATCGAGAGAAAAGAATAGCACGAGATGTACGGTGTTGCACCTGTCTCTTATACACATCTGACGCTGCAGA
>DAOM01000225.1 GCA_002501855.1 Candidatus Nitrosopolaris nunavutensis | reverse complement strand
AGACAAGGTTTAAAAAACACTCGTCTCTCAGTTATTTATTATATTTAGTATAGGGGGACGAAGTCTATAACAGTTGATGATAGATTGATTCAGTTTTTGAGGGAGGGCAAGGACTGGGAGAGGAAAGCAACGAACGTACCAGGAGTCTTTTTATTAAAATTACCTTCATTCAAGGGAAGAACCGCATCGTTAGCGATTGAAGTTAACCCTATCGGGTCTTCTGGTGCTGCGACAAAGAAGAGAGGCGTAGTCGTTAGGTCAACGACAGAGCTTGAGGAAATCAACAAGTTGCTTTCACATCCAAAACTAGTGGAACTTGCCAAACGAGTAGATGAAGTGAATCCTGAAAGAAAACTTGGAGGTGCAAATACTGCCGAACATGATGTGTTCGAAATCTAACCCTCAGAGCACCGGCCATCTGAATTCCAATAGAATTCTGTCAGAAAATAGGACTATGATATCGGCCACTAGTATGGTCCAAGATCGATTTTAGATAAAATCATATTGGCGAATGGTGTCTTTGGCATTATTAATATTGATGTTATTATTCATGCATCGGCGATTTTCACTCGACCTCCCTAGGTCTAATGTTCTATGGCGTCGACACCCCGAATTTTATAATCCAGAATTCTTTACTCCACTGAAACATTTAGAAGATAAAAATCCGATCTAGCAGAGCAGAGCATGACAGATTAAACCATCTAACGTTATGACATCATAACAGATTTTTGAATACTCGTGGATAAAGTTCCGTCCATATACCGGCTATGATATAAACAGAACCTACGATATTGGCATGAACGTGAAGGCCGATATGACTAATGTTTTGCAATGCTGACGCCATTGTAAGATTTATTGATATATGGGTTTACAAGTTCAACACTTGCATGGGCCCGTAGCGTAGCCAGGATATCGCGGCGGTCTTCGGAACCGCAGATCGAGGGATCGAAGCCCTCCGGGCCCGGCTAGTTTTGATTTTACTTATTTTCCCAAGCTGACGCGCTCAAAAATTCACAAACAATGGGTACAATGACGTCCGTAAGCAACAGAGGCCACGGGGTAGTTGGTAGCTAGCCAAAAAGTGCCTTTGTATATCATAATCCAGTTAAACGAGTTAACGCATAACCATTTATTTTGGTAAATTTCCCTTATATTTGATCCCACTTTTGAAAGTCTCTGATAGAACCTCTGGAGTAGAATATGTTATTCGCGATATAATTTCATATGCACGAAAATATGAAAGTACAGGAAAACAGATAATCTACTTGAACATCGGAGATCCAGTAAAGTACGATTTTAAGACACCTGACCATATCAAAGCTGCCTTAATAGACGCCGTAACAAAAGACCAAAACTATTATGCCGAGTCAGAAGGACTCCCGGAGTTGCGGAAAGCCATAGTAGAAAAAGAATCTCAAAAGGGATTCCCACTCGCCGACTCGGACGTCTTAGTCACCAATGGGGTTTCTGAGGGTCTTGATATGACATTGGCCTCAATAGTTGACCCCGGCACGGAGGTACTAATGCCTGGGCCTTATTATCCGCCTTATGCATCGTACGTGAAATTTTACGGGGGAAAACCTATCGAGTTTAAGTTATATGAAGATGGCCGGCCTGACGTCGAAGATGTGGCATCCAAAATCAACTCAAAGTCGCGGGCTATTTGCATAATCAGCCCGAATAACCCTACAGGTGAAGTTTTTGATCGTAAAGGCCTACAACAACTAATAGATATTGCAATCGAACATAACCTTTACGTTATTTGCGATGAAATTTACGACAACATTGTTTTTGATGAACAATTTACCAGTATAGGCAGAGTAGCAAGTGATGCTCCGGTAATTTTACTGAATGGTTTTTCCAAAGGATACTTGATGACAGGGTGGCGCTGCGGCTACATATGCCTAAACAGTGATTCCAGAAAGCTCGATGGTCTACGAGAAAACGTGCCCAAGCTGGCACGAGTGCGCATCTCGTCTAACCTGCCAGTCCAGATAGCTGCTATCCAGGCATTGCGTGGCCCACAAGATCACATTATAGAGATGGTACAGAAGTTACGCAAACGAAGAGACTATGTCGTAAAGCGGCTGAACTCAATAAACGGAATCTCCTGTAAAATGCCCCGGGGAGCTTTCTATGTATTTCCAAAAATTGAGTTAGAACATCGCTGGAAGGATGATCGAGAGTTTGTGCTCGATCTCCTAAACTCTACGGGGGTCTTAACCGTACAAGGTTCCGGATTCGGCAGGGAATTTGGTGCTGGTCACTTCAGAATTGTATACTTGCCTCCGGAAAATGTGCTTGAGGAGGCAATGGACAAGCTAGAGAGCTTTATCTCAAGATCAAGCAAATAATTAAAAGTGGTTCCCGCCTATATAGTGTCAGCTGAAAATGTCGTCGATTTCAAAGCCTGCTTGGCAGAAGAGAGATACTGGTCTGACCATTAGAATGGTCTTTAGTTTTGCAATCCTGACGCTGTTGTATCTTATTTTCTTAAGTGTGCTTGCGCATCTGGGAATTGGGTTTATTCCTATAATAATAATTGCTTCAGGAATGATTTTAGCGCAATGGTATTTCTCTGACAAGATAGTTATGTGGAGTTCGGGGGCCAAGTTAGTTTCAAAAGAACAATACCCTCAGTTACACGAATTGATCGAAAGAATTGTTGCAAGAAACAACCTAGCCAAGCCTCGCATAGCTGTAATAAATAAAAATATGCCAAATGCCTTTGCGACAGGGAGAGGACAGAAAAGTTCAGTCGTCGCTGTAACCACCGGGTTGCTAGATATTTTGGACACAGAAGAGCTAGAGGGGGTAGTTGCCCATGAATTGACTCATATCAGGAACCGTGATGCCCTTGTACTGACACTTGCAAGTCTGTTCTCAACTGTGGCATGGTATCTTATGCAATTCGGTTTCTACGGCGGCCTGTATAGTGGTGGCGGATACGGCGGCAGGGACCGAAATAGTGGGGGTGCTATGTTAATTATATTATTGGTTGCAATGCTGACCTGGGTTGTCAGCTTTCTCATTATAAGGGCGATTTCGCGGTACAGAGAGTTTGCTGCAGACAGAGGGTCTGCGCAAATGACAGGAAAGCCTGTCAAATTGGCCAACGCTTTGATGAAGATTAGCGGTACTATGAGACGAATCCCAACCAAAGACCTAAGAGAAGTTGAGGGTCTTAATGCCTTCTTTATTGTACCTGCGCTATCTGGAAGCACGATCGGAAATCTGTTCTCTACTCATCCTCCTGTAGAAAAGAGAGTGCAAAAGCTCATGGAGATGGAGGCTTCCATGAGTTGAATTTTTTTAGGAGATTTAAGAAGAATCCTATCCGTTCAAAGGCAAGCTCTGACGCCATTTTTTCGCTATCATCCGGGTATATCACGTTAGAGACTAAACTGGGTTTGAAAAACACAGGCAGGTCGGCGGTGAGCATAAAAGTGGTTGACGGTATGTATTTTTTCGACATGAAAGAAGATATCCAACGTTTTCTCGACGCAAGTAAAACAGACTTTGGTCTGAGGTATCGGACAGTTTCCGATCCTTACGGATATCTCTGGGTAATTATTGAAGGGAAACACATGGAAGATATTCTGGCCGGAGTGACTGCTGTCGGAGATATGGTTGAAGAAAAAGGATTTTCAGATAAGTTACTTGCGGCCATATTCGAATTCAGGAGCAACATGGACAATAATGATAGCATTCAGTATTTGATTTACAATTACAAGCGCAATAATTTTTACCCCTTCATACCAACTGGTCAAAAAAATCGGGATACCGAACAGGAGATGAAGATATTATCAGCAGTCGAACAAGAGGTCCACTTTGAAAAAGATATGACTTTCTGGTACCCACTGTGGGGTTTGCCTCTTTAGATTTCTGGGACTACGCCTTCTCCCTTGAAGAGCTTCTTGGCTTCTTCGATTGACAGATCAACGCTTGGCAAGATAATATCAGATTGAATTATTTCCTTGGGACTAAGTGGTTTCCCCGTCATCTCTACGATTTTTGTTAACTGCGATAGACGTTTTTTGAATTCTGTATCATCTGGTCTTTCGCTGCTTACTAGCTGTACTATAGAACTACAGCTAGTAAGCAGCGAAAGACCAGATGATACAGAAT
>DAOM01000179.1 GCA_002501855.1 Candidatus Nitrosopolaris nunavutensis | reverse complement strand
AAACAATGCTTCAGAAATATCATCAAAGAACAACTTATGATGTGATGTCTAAACGGATATCTTTTATTTAAGATCCGATCTATAAACTCTTATTCCTCAAATTTTAATTTGTACCAGAAACTTTAGTGTATATGATCCTTTCCATCCTTACCTCAATCTTGACATCATACACAGGACTTTTGTTACTGTAAGGTACTGTTATGATTGCATTATCTAATTGTTGTTCGATTAACAGCATTAGTGAATTTCGTTTGTAAATCAATGTCTGCTTTATCTATTCAACATGTTTTAGTCGCGTGCAATACTTGAACGTCACCGACAATATTTATTCGATTTTTTTTACCGACATACCACTTAGTCTCCTAAATCTTTTTTTAGAATATCGTCGTTACTCTGGTTTACTCTAATATTACTCCAAATACCGGAAATCTTCTAAGAAAGCAAATGAGACGTATGACCCATATCGTGTCACCGCCGCTGCAAGGCATTGCAGAGGAATTTCTTAACATATGTCTTATGTAGTCGGTTATCCTATCAGCCCTAACGACTACATATAAGAGAATCATATTGCTTCGGCTGCCTCCAATAGATGTTCTATCTCTCATTTCTGTTCGCTTCGGTGCCTGGCTGAGCAGGATTAGCATCATTCCATAGATTCTCGAATGCTTCGCGATAAACATCAAAAAGTTCCATCTGACCTTTTCGATCTATCTTGAATGTCTCGCGTTCGTCTTGTGGCGTCTTGTATGGGTATGGTTCTATCTGCATAGATTCATCCATTATTACTAAGCTCATTGTCGGAATTTGCCTATGCCATCTGATTTCGAGATTCTGTGCGTCGCTACTTCCCAAAGTGCTACGGGTCTGGTATATCATGTTAACACAGGATTGAATTCGATTTTTAGTAGTGGTTGAAACCACCACCGTTTCGATATCTCGCATGAACGGTGTTTCAGGATGGCATAGTAAAATCCTCACTTTTTTACCATGCTTTGCAGCGGTTTCGATACTGGTTCTAACGTGATTAAGGCTCTCCACTGTGATACCCTGCATTATAATTTCCCGTTTTGTTTGCTTGAACAGCTCACTCCACGATGGCAAGTCGTCTCGGTCATAGACAACCACTGCGGGTTCTTGAGTCGTCGACATCATCTCGGTCTTTGACGCCGTCGTCTTACGATAGAACGGCGAGCGCACACCGATTACATTACTGATACGAGGGAGGAAATAGACAAACACTGCCCCGGAGAAGATTGTTATTATGGAAATTATTGTCCAGAGTGTAGACAAATGAATGGATGTCAATAATAGTGTCACAATCAAACCGATCGCTCCAATGACAATAGCAAATTTTGATTCCCTACTATGCGGTTCCAATAAATCTGCTTCATTTTTGTGCTCGCTTAAACGTTGCTGCCATCCTAATCAAATTCTGCATTTTGTTTTCTCCTAGCTGCAATTTTATACCAGCATTCTCTGCAGGCGTTTTCTTTAATGAGGAGTGTTCTCTTAGAAAATTGTAATTAATCCTAATTGCTTCAATGATTTGTTGCGCGGTCGCCTTTGTCTGCATTCCGCGCTTGACCTTCTCACGCTCTCGGATGGTTCCATGCAATCGTTCTACTTTGGAATTTAAGCCTTCGTGTCTGACCGAAACACTTCTAACGTTCTTCACGCGCGGTTGTTTAAGGCTGAAATACTCTTTCTGAAATGCTTCATCGTAAGACCGCAATCCATCATGAATTATTGCTTTCGGCCCGTTTGCTCTTTTTTTTGAATCCTGAAATACTACCCTAGCGTCTGTGACCTCTCTGCGAGGGAGTCGCTACGAAGTTGTATGTGACGGATTTTCCTGGTTCAATGAATCCAGCAGCTCCAGAAATTCCATCCATTGTACCTGGATGCATTGAATCCATATGTAACGGATGAGGCGATTGTGAGTCGTTAGTGACACTTACTGTGATTTGAACATGGTCACCTTGCGTAAATCTCATGGTTGGTCCTGGAACTGTGCCGTTAAATGTCCAGGCATGAAATATCACAGGTTTGTATGTCTGATATGAACTAGTCAATGGTTTGCCTAGGCCATAAGTGCTCGTTGAAATGACAATCGGTTTTCCTGTACCGTTATAGTCGTCAGCGATTAAAGTGAATTGTCTAAACGTTGTGCCATTGGCAAGAACAGTTACATGACCACATGCAAAATGAGTCAGATACGTCTTGTAAGTTGTTTCAGTGCTCTCCCATCAACTTGTCCAGATCTAAGCAACCTAACAGCTTCGTTTATAGCATTTAAGGAGAAACTACACAAAGTATGTTTTACTTTGCTTTTTGTTGAGATTTGAGGTATTAATTTGATCCATACAAAAAACTATAGTAAAGAAGGACCAAGTTGAATGTCGCAGCAGTAATGTTTGCACCGACGATGACAAGATCATCGTGGATTATGCCATAAATTATCCAAAGAATCGAACCAGTAGTAAAAAGAATCATAAGATATCTTGAAACGTCCTTCATTCTTCTTGTGCGATATGCTTTGACAATTTGAGGAAGGAAACTCAAAGTCGTCAGGAATGCTGCAGATATACCAATTAAAGAATCATATCCAAAGTTCATTGAAACTTCACATT
>DAOM01000282.1 GCA_002501855.1 Candidatus Nitrosopolaris nunavutensis | reverse complement strand
ATGTCTGGAAGTACAACAGTTAATGATAACAGTGGGGACATATAGGTAGAGACAGGTTAGTGATTATCAATTTATGAACTATGAAGAGAAAAGTACTAGGCAACACCAAGACAAAGACAAAGAGAGCATCCCTACAAGACCACTAAAGCTGCGACTGAAGTTATTGGAAAAGAAGTCGCATACTGGAACAGATATAATGTCTTTTAGGTTTGCTCGCAGTGATGACCAGCAACAAAATTATTATTTGAACTACAAATCAGGGCAATATGCTATTGTTGATCTTGGAACAAAAGAGGACCCAGAAGGTCCAGTACGATCCTTTACAATCGCTTCCCCTCCAACAGAAGAAGATTTCATCCTAATTAGCACAAGAATAAGGGATACTCCATTCAAGAAGAAACTTGCAAGCCTGGATGTTGAATCTCCTGTGTAGATAACAGCTCCTCTGGGAAAATTTGTTTTGCATGAAGATTATTCAAAACCTGCTGTATTTTTATCTGGAGGCATAGGTGTTACCCCATTTAGAAGCATAGTAAAAAACGCTACAGATAATCAACTCCCTGTAAAGACAATTGTATTTGATTCTAACCGAGATCTAGATAACATACTTTACAAAAAAGAATTCGATGAATGGGCAGATATAAATAAAAATTTGAAAGTTATTTATACACTAGATGTAGGTGATAATGATTGGAAAGGAGAACGAGGTTTCATAAACAAAGCGATGGTAACTAAATATTTGCGCGGGTCCATCCAAGAAGATGTGTTGTAAGAGATTTTAAAGTCTCTGATAATATCTGGAATAGCCGGTAAAAGCATAGTTTCTCCAAACATAGTGACCAAGAGTGCAGAACCCAATACTATGAGAGTTATCCATGCAGAACCGGGGATCTTCACGGATGTAGTAGATGTTCTTTTACCCTTGTTATCCTCTGGAGACGAAGGTGATATTGGTGTCTCTGCCAAATATATCAGATCCAAGTCCTTGAAGATTTCTTTGATTTTAATTTTGGGGCTGTTTCATCTTCAATTTCAACTTCATAACATATTTTGTCATTCTTTTTAATAATTGTAGAGATATGAATTCATATATTAAAAAGCTCCCGCCAACTTGAAACAACATTATCATATACTACGAGACGCGAAATAGATATTTAACACTAATAACAGAGGCAGTAGAAATCACTAGCTATTAGATAAGCAAAATAGCTATTAGTTTTTGTCGTCCCTAAAATTAATTGCTCTATGCATACCATCACAAAACGGCTTATTCTCGGAAGCACCACAACGACAAAGAGTATAATGTTCTCTTGATGATCCTTCTGCAAACTGAATATTATCTGCAATAAGTTCTACACCTCCGGTAATAACAAAAGGTCCATCTCTCGAGACAGTGACCATTGGCCTTCTGTCATTTTGGTCTCTATATTCTACGCCATTAATAGAATAACTGAGGGCACCGGAAGGGCATTTTCTCACTGTGTTGATTATTTCCTCTACTGTAGCACCATCAGAGTCAATCCATGGTCTTTCATTGATCTTGAAAACAGATGGTGAATTGTTTACACATTCCGCTGCATGGGAACAGAGTTTCCTATTATCATGAATTGTTATTTTCTTGCCAACATAACTTTTCCTTTTGTCTTTGATTATATTCTTCTTATCATTGTCTGAAGCAGTAGCTGTTACTTTATTTTCACTTGAAAAACCAATTGTTCCATGTGTACCATCACAGAAGGGTTTATTCTTTGATGCTCCACACCTACACAAGGCCACACCAAGCATAGTTGAAAGTGGTTCAGCTTTTGAATTCTGAAGATTTTCAACAATTTTAGGTTTCATATCATTTAACAGATAATAAGGACCATTACTAAGAGGTAGAATCTTTGGCTTTTCTTTTAATTGATTTTCTTCTGCTTCTCTACTACTATTTGACATAATTGTTTATCACCCAAATCTTATTTCATGAATATCTCGTCAACATAACACCATTTCCAATTTTCGCCGGGTTCAAATGACTTAATGATAGGATGACCGGTTGCTCTGAAGTGTTTTGTGCCATGCTTATTTATCGAAGAATTACAACAGCCGACATGACCGCATGATAAACATAGCCGTAAATGTACCCAGTTAGATCCAATCTTTTCACACTCTTCACAACCTTTTGTTTTTGCTTGTGCATCAAGGTGTACTTGTTTAAGATGAGTGCAAGATTTCATAGATATGTAAAATAGTGGAATATTATTATATTTAAGTTCAATAGTAATCTTAATACTATTTAGTAGGTTCGACAGGACTTGCTCAGTCCGCAGGTACTACTATATTTAATAGATTTGCGAGGTTAAGAGCAATAATGAAACGCGAAGATACAACAGAAAAAGAAATTAAAAAATTGACTGCACCTGTAACTATTGGTTCTGATCACATCCGAGGCTCCATCGATGCACCACTTACTCTAGTAGAGTATGGTGATTATGAATGTCACTATACTGGTATGAATCAGTTTGAGCAAGATATGGATTATTCTATATGACGTAGGCCCATTACATTTTCCGAGATTTTGTTAAGGATTTGAAGAAGCTCTTTAAACTCTGATGCACGTAACTGATGGCTAAACTCGTAATTTACTTGCTTTACAACGCCATCCGCTACTGTTTTTAGTGCCTTTCCCTTAGGAGTCAAAAGGACTCGAACGAAGCGTTTATCATCTGGATTGTGTCGTGTTTCTATATATCCCCTGCCCTTTAGTTCGCCCCTACCACGTTCTTTCATTATTTTGCAACTTCCATGCCACTCTCGTTTATGTCAAATTTGGAGGTAATTTGGAACAATCTTCATATAAATAAAAAAGAAAAAAGATTGGGTGTTTCCACAAATTCTAAGAATGCTACCTGAAGTAGAATGAGAATGTATTTGGTCAGTATCTTATTTTGTCACTGCATTTGACCGAGACGCAATATGATTATAAGAACAATGGAGAAAACAACTGCTATATTATGACCTCATTGGTTCATGCTATCCATATATCGCTAGAACCGTCACGACTACTCGAACATCCAGTTAGCGTCCCATAAAGCGATATGAAAGAATATTTGGAGCAGGTAATAAAAGAGGTCAAGAAAGAAGGCCCAACATCATGAATAAGGACTAGAGATAGTGTCATTTTTCTATAGGGTTATCAATCATATTACCCCATTCTGTCCATGATCCATCATAGTTCTTAACATTTGGGTAACCAAGCAGGTATTTGAGGACGAACCAAGTGTGCGATGATCTTTCACCTATTCTGCAATACGCAATTACTTCTTTGTCAGGTGTTATTGCCTTTGATTCATAAAGCTTCTTTAATTCATCTACTGATTTGAATGTGCCATCATTGTCATTGACAGCTTGACTCCA
>DAOM01000353.1 GCA_002501855.1 Candidatus Nitrosopolaris nunavutensis | reverse complement strand
CATATGGAAGCTGATAATTCTGTAAAACATTCTCTTGAACTGCTTTCTAAAAGGTGGAGGATAGATCCACAAATATCCGATCTACATCTTGGCAAAAGAGATGACGTGGTTGATACAGCGCTACAAGTTAATGGAGTCGTTTTTCACATTCCGACACTGGCAGATGATAACCTCTACGTGTTGTGGAAGTGTTTGTGGCCAGATTGTCACAATTGTTGCGAGCGGCAAGGAAGATTGCCACTTACAAAAGATGATATCGAAATAATTGCCAAGAAGATGGGTTATCTTTCAAAAACTGAGTTTATCAGGACTGAAACCCGAATCTCAAGCTGGGAGGAACAAGAATCGTTCGGCAATATTATAACAACGCTTACAATGCTTTCGCTGAAAAGGAATTCTGACGAAAAGGAAGCGGAGGACGGCTTTCCGCTTCCGTGCAGATTCCTGGATGCTAGCGGTTACTGTGGAATTCATCCCGAAAAACCGGGGGTCTGCTGGCTGTATCCCTTCGCTTCATGGATTGAGTCTGATAAAGGAAAAGCTGTCATTCATGCTACGTTTCAATTAACCGGTGATTGTCCTGGCTTTTATGCAAGTAAATCGTTAGGTTCTATTCAACCCGTGCTAAAAGAATATTCTGAAAAAATATACAACTACAATATGGCTGTGAGCAGAACTACAAGGGAAAATTATTGTTCGATTAATATCGTCGACTTACAAAAAACCTAAAAATGGAATAAATAGATTAATTTCGATGCAAAAGATCTGCTATACAACTTTGTAGCTACTGAGGCTTCTATTGCAGCATCCATTACGTAATTTACGAAAATGAGATGAATATCTACTTTAGTTTCTATTATTTTTGATAATCTTTGCTTTCATTCGTAATGATGGTTGATCCTTATGAGTCTCAAATACATGATCAACGAATTTATCGTAATTATCAAACCTCGAATTGCACGAAGGACAAATTATACAGTAATTCATCGTTGGTTTTCATCGGTCATGATCCCTAAAAGCGGTTTTATAAATTACAAAAGAAGATGGAAATTAATCCATTATTTCTTCGACTTGTCGAATCGCTTCGCCACATCATCCCAGTTTACCACATTCCACCAGGCATTAACATAACTTGCCTTGTCATTTTTGTATTGGAGATAGTACGCATGTTCCCACACGTCGCAAACTAGCAATGGGATAGTTCCTGGACCGAGCAGCAGGTTGTGCTTCTCTGCACCAAATGTCAATAATTGATCTGAAAGCGGGTCGTATGCAAGTATACCCCACCCAATACCTTCCACGGTCTTGGCAGCCTCAGTAAATTGAGCCTTGAATCCATCGTAACTGCCGCCGAAATCTGCATTAATTTTGTCAGCTAAAGCGCTGCCAGGTTTTCCGCCACCACCCGATTTCATGTTAGGCCAGAATATAGAGTGTAGCAAGTGACCTGCATAGTGGAATGAAAGGTCTCTCTCTATAGCTTTAACATCAGTACCTTGGAAATTATTCTTCCTTCCATTTTCTAATTTTTCAAGTGCAGCGTTGGCGCCGTTTACATAGGCAAGATGGTGCTTATCATGGTGCAGGGTCATAATCTCCTTCGATATATGTGGTTCTAGTACATCATATGCGTAAGGTAACGGAGGTAGTTCGTATTTTTTCACGATCCATGAAACACAATTGAAACTATTAACCTTTCTCTTTTGCCAGCCTGGGATAGCTTGATGGATCCATGCTAATTTACAACCCTATTTCTTATTTCCGTCATTATCCTCCATTGATCTATATATATTTGCGTGCTTTATGTAGTGTGCCGCATGTAGAATTTAATTATTAGGCGTTGTCGACTCAGAAACGTATTTATTCAAAAATTATCTTTTAAATTCGTAAACATAATGATTAACAAGGAGATCCTTCAGGCTAGAAAAAAAATCTCTGATGCGAGACCCAAATTTGTCAGACAGGAGAGTTGGAGATATGACCGTTTAGCTGAAAACTGGAGAAAACCTAAGGGAAAAGACAACAAGATGAGAAAGCAGTTTTCCGGAGTACCACGCCTTGTTAAAATTGGGTATCGAGGGCCAAAGGCCGGTAGAGGTCTTCATCCATCAGGATATATTGATAATATCGTTTTCAATGTAAATGATCTTACCAGACTTGATGCAAGGAAGGATGCAGCTAGATTAGCACATACAGTCGGAACACGAAAAAGAATAGAGATTCTGGCGAAGGCTAATAGCCTAGGCATTAAGGTACTGAATCCAGGAAAACTGCCCTCACAGACAAACGAGAAGAACAAAAAGATAAAATCAGTTGAGCAAAGCGAGGAAGAGGTGGAAAACCATTAATTGGTAGTAAATATAAGGAAAAAAAGGGAATTAATTGCGCGAATACTCGATGTAGGTGTGAATAGGATCAGGTTTGAACCGGATAAACTTGATGATGTAGCAGATTCTATTACGCGAGAAACTATGCGCACTCTGATAAAGAATGGAACGATCTGGACGGTTAAGCCCCGGGGAACTTCTAGAGCGCGCGCCGAAGCGAAGCGTGCCATCCGCAGGAAACATGGCACAGGCACAGGATCAAAGAAAGGCAAAAAGTCAGCAAGAACAGGCAAGAAACAGGTCTATGTAGCCAGGGTAAGAGCCATGAGACACCATCTAAAGGTATTGAAGGATAGAAATGATATAACTCGAGGAATTTATTGGGGAATTTATAAGAAAGTTAATGGCGGTCAGGTAAGGTCGCTGGCGCACCTCAGGGAACTTGTAAAACAGTCCAAGATCCGCTAGGAGTATAGAATTGCAAATCTAATGAAAATACTGAGCTAGGCGGATTGTGACATTTCATTTGGTAGTCTCAACGTCCAGCTAAACGTAGACATGCCATTTTGTGTGGCATGTGCTTCCCCAGAAGCAATGTCGAATATTTTTGTTTGTTCTGTTTGTGATATAGCCGTATTGCATTCGCGATACACTTCCCAATGGGTGACAGCCTGATAACTAGGAGACCATTTTGGCCTACAGAGGTACATGAGCCACAAAATCTCACAAGTAAAGCGTTGGTACACAAAGCCGTTATTAATGGAGTTGTTAGCTGTTCCAATTCTTATCCCCAATTATCAAGGCTGATAATGACAAGAAAACTGCTTCCCTATTTTTGTTTTGACATATGTTCTCCAATCTGTTGCAGCTCTTTAAGAAAAGCATTGTAATCATGATTCTGTACATGCGATCCATTACTCCAAAAGGCCAATTCGTTTAACTCTTAATCTGTAGTGCCAAACATTTTTGCAATCTCTGCAATAAGTCTGACAGTAGGGACATTTTTTAGTAGCGGCTGAAGCCAACATCTCTTTCTTTAGAGATTACAGATTCACCGATCTGCTATTTCTTAGATAGGAGACTATAACCTTCGTTAACAAGGTAAGATAAGTATGACAAACATAATACTAGCAATAATACGTGGAGCAATGGCTGTTGTCGCAACAACATTAGATAGGTTGGAATTCCTACACTTAAAACAGTAACAATAATGCCAAGGTGAGTATTTTCTCCCCCAATCTTGATAGGGAATATCTCTACAGGCTCCAATCCATCCAACGCCATTATGAGGCCTAAAAAAATTGCGCCTTTAGGGTGCAATACATATTGCCAGATTTGTGATTTCTCCTCCCAGTCTGGGACTAGTTCGGTTTGTTACTTATCGAGATACATTTCATTGGCTAATCCCGACGCCCGCACTACGTACTTTTTCTATGGTAATAAAGTTAGCTTAAGGAGTTCTGAGCTATTGATTTCGTTTCAGCTCCAGATGGGGATGAAACCAGCGCAAACACACCTTTAAGTAATAATTATCTAGGATCACTATTATTGGCTACAATATTCTTGCCAGTAACAGAAAATCAGCCTGAAAATGGACGTGACGTCGGCACAGAAAACAAGAAGAAGAACATAAGGTCGTCTTTGAGGCTTAAGATATTCCATGGATGAAAGATTTTATTTTAGAATGCAGAACCAACAATCTAAACCGTGTGGCTGACGTGATGGCTACAGGATTGGATAAAATAAAAGAATGACAATCCAGCAAGAAGCTGAACCAATAATAAGTAACGAAGGAAATATTTCTTGTCTGTAAAATACTCAAGTCATGGAGGCGTAAAGTTCAAGTAAATATCAAACAATGCGATATCATGTTTTAAAAGCCTTATCTAGTTGTGATAAGTATGGTATTATTTTGAGAATATCTCAAGAATATTAGTATCGAAAATCCCCACTAATAATATTTTATCAGGCAAAAACTTGGCTGCTTTTATTTGCCTATCGCACAGTCGATAACATCAGTAGCGCCAAACAGAAAAATCCATAATTGGTGGTTGTACTTTAGACTAGCAAGCTCTCGAATGCATCCCCTAATCTTGGTACGGTTTCATAATTTTTTATTTCTTTTGGATTTATCCATCTGTATTCGTCATGTTCCCAATCAATTCTGATTTCATCCGTATTTGACCTGAAAAGGAATGGATGAACAACCCATGTTATCTTTGGATCATCAGATTCAACAGCCTCTAAAGGCTCGCCAATACGAATGAACGTTACACTTTCGTTCTTCAAACCAGTTTCCTCTGCGATTTCTTTTAGAGCTCGTCTTACCGGCTCCTCCTGCTCGATATATCCACTTATGCCACCCCATTTTGTCTTCATAGTTTTAACTTTCTGGCTCCGTTTGAGGATTAGAATTTTTTTGTCGTGCTCTAAAAAAACTGTTATTATATTCACCCTATTTTTCGGTTCCTTTGTAGCCATATTCTCCCACCTCTCATAGTCTCGCTGCAATAATAGTACTTTCATTTCCCCGAGTATGTTGGGCCTATGTTTTCAGTTTCGTTCATGAGGCAATACTATTGTTAAAATCCATAACCTGGATTTTTTTATATGTCAATTTATTTTCCTGATTTCAAACTCTCAGAATATCAAGTCCTGTGCTTCCTATTAGCTCCATTATTCTGTTTTTCTCGCTTCCAAGTCCCTTCCAGTCAACTATTACATGAGTAACTTTTTCTATGCTCTTGATAATCATTTGATCTAACATATCTTTATCAATCGACTCCAGGTTGTGTTTGGCGGCAACTGCAGCAAGACCATATTCTGACTCCAACAGCAATTTATTAAATTTCATAGGATAATGTGTTCCACCCAAACCGATTGCTACCTTTTCACAAGATCCTAGACCGTTGTCAATTACTTTTAATATAGACTCACATACAACCGAACTACTATTTCTATCGGTCCATTGAATTTCCGTTGATCCAATCTCTATGAAAAGGACTGGTTTTTTTAATGAGGTTGGTCCATGATGGCTTGATTCGATGACGACGTCGTAGCCTGGAATTAACGCCCTCAGGGTCACAATAGCCTTTAGATACTGCTTTTGCAAATATGGATAGGCTATACCCAGTTCTCGTGGATTTCCGCCATACGGATTACCACCATAATTGCCTGTACAATGACAAGTTAGAGTGGGGATTCTTTTTTGTGACCTGTGCTCTGAAAGAAAAATAAATGCTATCGAATTAGGATAGTTTTCATCTAGATCTTCAAGATAGACCAAGCTTCTATTGGAAACATGGAGTTTGATACTTTGATGGTGCTTTGACTGAAGGAAATTTGTATTTGTTTCTCGTGAAAAAGCTCGGTTGTTTATCAAATAATTTGCCATTGTCATGCTTGCTACATCCTCCTTCGAAGCAACAATTGTATAATAATGGCGCTCCATAATTATTACATAAATATACCCATCGATATTTAGATAGTCATTATGAACAAACATTGGTTTAATGTTCGCAAATAGAGAATACTCGCGCTTTGCTCCTCACCAAAATCAATTGGTTAATAAGCCACTAGAAGTCGGGGATGTGACCAACGTTACCTTCTGAAAAGCCTTCAGAGGATAAACTACATTGGTAGGGGTTACGGTTAGGTGCTGGTGGTTGCGGAACCAAGTCTTTCTAATCTGCTGAGAGGTCCCAATAGTTTGCGTCCTTAAATTCTTCCTTCGGTTTTCCCAGAGACTTCCACTCTCTGAACGACTTCGAATAAAGCTTTACATTTTCTATCCCGGCGGACTTAAGCGCATAATATGTTAGGCCAGATAATGTTCCAACACTGCCACAATATGTAATAATCTCAGCATCAACCGGGATTCCTCTATTTTCAATATACCGTCTTATCTCTTGTGGGCTCCGCAAAATGCTCCCATTGGACCCAAGCATTGTATATGGAATGTTTTTGGCTTTAGGAATATGTTCTGTCAGAAAGTTCAGCCGCTCCCTTGAATCTATAAGTATCTTGTTTGGCTGTTCCTTTGCAGCCTCGACATAAGATGCATCTGCATGAATGCTGTGATTTATAGTTAGTGAATGTTTTTTCATTGGAAAAGAATTAATTTTCGTCTCTACTACCAGTCCTAAGTTTTTCCATTGACTGAATGTCATTTCGAGCAATGCAGTATTTGGATGCCCTATGTATTGAAAAGACCAGGCGACTCTAGCCGCAAGTGCGCCAAACGTATTATCATAGATCACAACTGGCATTTTATCTGATATTCCTAAATTTTGTAAAAGATCCAGGATCGCAGTAGGTATGTCTTTCTCTAGTAACTGTGCAAGCGGGAGTGATACTGCACTAGGTATGTGTTCTTGTTGGTATTCTTCTGTTTTACGGACATCCACCACACGCACTCCGTCTTTTCTGATCAACATGCGTAATGTGTCTACATCGCAGATTATCGGAAGTTGAAAATTGTAATTCTCGTTAGTTTCAACGATGCCTTCCTTCGTATCGGTTTTTGATCCGGATGCGTTTTCTATTGTCATAATAATTTATGCTGCACATTCTCCTTTGGCAGTCTTCGCTGAGAATCTTGCATCACTACCATAATCACTATACACTTCCTGGTCTTGTTCTACTGGAAGTAATTGCATAACTGGGGTGAGTGATGCCTTCATATTTTCAATATTCCTTACGCTTCCTGTTCCTTCGCCCCTGACAATTTTATTGATCCACTGATTCAATGTTTCGGAGTCAGACCGTTCTTGTTTGTATATTTCGATTATCTTGCGAATTGTATCTATAACGCGCTTTGCCGGCACTCGCATGATTGCCTTACCCAACTCACTTTGTTCTCCTGCGCTTCCGCCAAATAGCATTGTATAAGTAGGAGCCATAGTGGGTCCGATTCTTGATGCACCACCGAAGAATCCGATTGTTGCGATCTCGTGTTGCCCACAAGAGTTTGGACAGCCGCTGATCTTTATGGTAGAATCCCTCAGGCTATCATCAGTATCAAGTCCTAATTCCAAAAACTTGTACTCGACTTCTTTTGCCAGTCTGTGGGAATTTGTGATTGCCAAATTACAAGAGGTAGTCCCAGAACAGCCAACTGCAGACGCGATTGTTAAAGCTCCTGGATTTGCCAAGCCAATCGAACCTAGTCTACTATAAAAGTCTGGCAAATCAACAGCCTGTATATAGCGGATTGCAAGGTTCTGCTGCGGCGTGTTCCTAGCGGTTCCTTCTGCAGAGAATTCACGGATCGCTCCTGCTAATATTCGCAGTTGGTTGGCTGTAATATCGCCTGCTGCTAAGGTTATAAATGCTGTGAAATATCCGTCCTGCTTTTGGGGAACCACGTTACTATGTAACCATCTTTCATATGCAGGACTTTCCAGAGTTACTCGTTCATTTAGCATAGGTAGTTTAACCATCTTGGCATTTACTGCCTCGGGAAGGGGCCTCGTTTCCTCTTCAGCTTTGACGTCAAAAAGATTGGACGTATAACTCGCGGTAGTCATCTCGACTATCGAGCGTTCCTTGAGAACCAACTTTTGGAATTTATCCCATCCTGTTTCGTGAACGAGGTAACGCATCCTGTTTCTTGCCATGTTTTCACGGTTGCCAAGTCTATCAAAAAGTCTGATAGTTGCCATGCATGTAGGAAGGAGTTTGCTCTCTGGTGTAAAGTCCTCTACCAGGTGGCCAATAAATGACGCAGCACCCAAACCTCCACCGAGGTAGATTTTGAATCCCCGCTTCTCATCCTTGATTTCTGGTATCAAACCAATATCTGCAATTCGTGCTAACCCATGGTTGTCGCAGCACGCAAAATTAATCTTGAACTTGCGTGGAAGATTCTGGCACATTGGATTTCTTATGAAGAAACGTGCAATTGCTTTGGCATAGTGAGTGGCGTCAAATTTTTCGTCTGGACAGACACCTGCGAAGTGACTGCACATTACATTTCTGACTGTATTGCCACAAGCTTCTCTTGTTGTCAGACCTGCCTCTACAAGTCCCGTCATTACCTCACTAACATCTTCCAGTTGTACCCAATGTAGTTGAATATTCTGGCGAGTAGAAACATGAGCCGAGCCAATCGAGAATGCCTCGGATAAACTTGCAATCTTTTCAAGCTGTTCTGGGTTGACCTCACCGCTAGGCACTTTGATCCGGATCATGCTATAATTCATCTGCAGCCTGGACCCATATGCACCGTGCTGCAACCTAAAACGACGAAAATCGTCATCGGAAAGCTTTTTTTGTCTGAAATGTTTAACATTTTGAGCGAACATTTCAGATTCCTCTTCCCTACCCCACTTAGGATTTGGTTTTGGGCGAGAAACACCCTTTTGTATAGGGCCAGTATTGCCTTTGGTCTCCACGTTGTAATCAGCCACATCAAACCATATATTTTTTGTGGAAACGATGTATATTGGTATTAGTAGCTTGAATCAGCGGCAAAAAAATACTGCTACCATTACCTAATAAAGACTGCATAGCCATGTGGCAGCGAGATCTATCGAGTAACAATCCTTCAAATGACTTTGAAGCATACCTTAGTAGGTAGTAGTATGGTAAGAATGTTACATTAACAAAGAATGCTAAGAATGAGGAAGTTCACATAAAATTAATATCGAGAGTATAAGCCAGATCCAAAGTTGCACGGTGATCCCGTTGGCGAGAAAGAAATAGACTGACTTTCAAATTCAATTTTTTGAATCAGAAAACTCTCTGTCCAGACATTTTCTTAACCGCTTTGCACGATCTCCAAGATAACTACGGTTCCCCCTACGATCAGCAGATTTTTGCCGACTCTTATAAACCGCGTTGCATTCTATTGCATTACATAATCCCAAGACGCACCCTTGCGATAGACGGGTTTCAGAGCGGTCTTTTGCACAGCAGGACTAGAATTTATTATGTATGTTAGCTCACTTCTCTAACTCTCTTGCCTTTCGCTGTTGGAATGATTTTTAGTTTTGCATCTTTAAACTCCTTTTCAAACTGTTTGCCTCTGAACATCCTGTCTAAAAATATTGATAAAGCCGCTACTTCAGAGTGTGGTTGATTTCCTATCGCAATATTATAGTCCGCAAGATCATACATTTCCCTTGGAACCTTTTCTGCGCCGATAACTACCAGAATTGTATTTTCTCGCCTTAGATTACTTATGGCGTCATCTATGTGTATACCATACATTGTTAAATGAACCACTTTTCCGCCAGCCTTCTTCCAATCCTTTATCACCTCCCGCCATCCTCCAACAATTTCAACCTTAAAATCAGATCTTCCCCCCCATCGGCTACTAACATCCTCTATTGTTTGTTTTAAAGAATCGTCTACTTCGCTCATGTAAATTTTATCACTGCCAAATGCTCTCGAGACTAGTGCTGCATGGGTAGTCAGTCGATCGTCGCGGACTAATCTATGTCCTATTCTGAGAACTGATACTTTCAGTAACTGCTCACTTCGCCGATTAGTGGCTTCGGATCGCCCACAACTAACAATGTCATCACGTCCTTTAACGTATCGATCTTGTACCCCGTTTTTGCGGATATCAGTATTACGCGTTGTTTTGAATGTGGAAGTCCGAGTCGAACGGATTTATCCTCCACATCTTCTACACTAATCAAATCCGCCTTGTTTAGGATATAGACAACTTTAGTCATTGGCACTCCCAGCTCATACATTACACGGATACAGCTATTCAATTTTTTTACAATTTCTTCTGCCGGTTCGCTTATATCGAGGACAAGCAACACTACGGCTGAATATGATAGCTCTTGAAGAGTAGATTTGAATGCGTCCACCATATAGGCAGGAAGTCTACTTATAAAGCCTACAGTATCTGAAATCAAAAGCTTTGTTCCTTTAGATTGTACTAGTCGAGTGTATGTCGATAATGTAGTGAACATTCCCTGTCCTGTAATTTTTGATTCTCCTGTCAAAGAATTGAACAACGTTGTTTTTCCTGCCGCAGTATAACCGGCGATTGATACGGTTGGCAGACCTGCCTTTGACCGCTGAATCCTATGAAGGTTTCTTCTTACCTCTTCCTTTTGCAATTTTTTCTTTAGAACTGTTGCGCGTTTTTTTATATCGAGGAAATATACGTCGGCATCGTATTTACCCATACCAAAAAATCCTGGTTGCTCCCCTGCTCTTGCGAGTCTGACTTTCTCTCGCGCTCGAATCATATCATATCGGAGCTGTGCCAGCTTAATCTGAATTCGAGATTCTGCGGTACTTGCTCTTCGGTCAAAAATCTTTAAGATTAGGCATTCCCTGTCGATTATTTCAACTTGGCATATGCTTGCCAAATTATATTGTTGACTAGGTTTTAAAACCTCATCAAAGATGATTACTTCTGGCTTCTCCTGCTCTACAAGTTGTTTTACTTCTTGTGCTTTTCCTATACCAATGCCATATCTTGATCTTGTGAGATGATGCTGATTAACTACTCTCTCTATAGAATAACCTGCAGCGTCAGCCAAAGAAATTGCTTCTTTTGCCGCATCCTCGAATGGGTAAGTTATCAGGATAGCTTTGTGTGAGCTTGACATTTATTAATCCTCTAAAACGCCTACGTACAAGTGGATTCCTAGAAATCGTTGCAATTTTTTAGCAAATAATTCATCGGGTTTCAATGCTCCTGTTTCAAACTTTTTGAGTAGGTTTGCCTTTTCATTCATCTGCGCTCCCAGTTGCTCATGTGTCAATCCCTTTTTCATGCGCGCTTCTCTGATCAATTTTGAAAATTCAGGATTCAAAATAGTATTATCCATCATCTCAATTTTTCTTGTAGTGCTTGTGCTTCTGGTAGCAGTAGCTCTAGCCGCAGGATTGGATGAAGCGGTTGGCTTAGTTTTAGAAATGGACATGGGTGGCGTATACGGCTTACCACGCTTTGAACATCCCCTACAAACATTAAGTGCTATCCCGTCGATCAATACAGTCTTTTTTTCATCAATTACTTTGCGCCCACATAGCTCGCAAAATGAGGACATTAGAATATTTTAAACTAATACAAATTTAGCCTTTTCTTAATTTTTGCTGCACGGTCATGTTTAAAACGATCTCTGCAATATCGCTGGCATACTCGGCTACCCTCCTAATATTTTCAGTTATAATCTTGATTCTGTATATTTCGTTGATATCTCTAAGTTTGCTTGCGACGCGTATAATCCCTTTTTCTAGATCGTCTATCCCGCGAGACTTTTCTATCGCTAAATCGGCAGAATCATAATCCCGCTTGAATATTGATAGACATGCTTCATCTAACACTTCGAGCGCAAAATTGCTCATTTCAGCAATCTTTTCTATGATATCTTTATTGAGTGGCCTTTCCATTTCGATTATATCTTTAGCTATTAGCCCCGCATGGTCAGCAATTCTTTCCGTGGATTTTGCTATTAATCTGTATCCTAAGCAGTTACGAGAATCGTCTAGCCCAATTTCCTTGAGCAAATGTTCATTTTTTATTGCAATATTCAGTTGTCTTACGATATAGAAACTGAAACGATCCACTTCGTCATCAGATTTTAAAATTTCCTTAGCCAGCTCGATATTGTTCTCTCTTAAAGACAGTATGGCATCACGGTGCATAGATTTTGCAATCAAAAGCATTCTTTTGAACGCCGCGTCTACGGATAGCTCAAGTAAATTGATCAAGACCTGCAGTGTGATACTCGTTGCAGAATCAGCTATGATCTCCGTGCCCATTAGAACGCGCCTTACAACGTCCTTCATAACTTCGCGTTGTTCGCTGGATAACCTTCCTCCATCTTTCTGGGAGATATTGATAATATTAAAACCGAGAAAGTATAGAGAAATTAGCTTGCGAGCAAGAAAATATGGGCTATTATCTTTTGCAACCTCTATTGTTGCCTCTCTTTGTTCTTTAGATATTCTCTTTGAAATTGGAGCTATCTGTAAAATGGAATGTCCCTGCCGAGCAATTACAACGAGGTCGCCCTGTTTCAATTTCAGGTCTTGGATCCATTTCTTAGGTAATGATACAATATAAGAGGAGCCCCCTGTAAATTGTATTTTCCTTGTTTCTTCATGTTGATTACCTAATTCAGTGCCTTCATTATTATCCATCGTTGTAGTATCAACTCTGGTTTTTATATATCTGTAACCTTTTACTATATAGATACCAGTTGTAATCGCAGTGAGTAAAATTAATGTACTGATCTCATAAAATCTCTCTTAACATCATTTGAAACCATTACCATTGAACCCCGAAGAAAAGATACGTCATCATATCGATGCCTTATTCGGAACTGGCATTTATAACATCCTCACAATACATCATTCTACAAAGGATTTTAGCTTTGAATATTCGAGAAGGACCGGGCGCATCAAAAATTTCTCAATCAAAAATCAATTAGTTGCGACTCTTCGAACTGATGGTGGGCTTGCCTTAACTATATTTGGTGCAACAGAGTTTTTGGGGAATGAACGATTCAGAGAGAACTGTGTAATCCCAACTGAGGAGGCCCTACCATTTGTACGACAAGGAAGATCTTTATTCTGCAAGCACGTAGAATGGTGTGGCTCAAATGTCAAAGTCGGGTCTGATGTGGCAATAGTCGATGAATGGCGGGTCGTAGCGGTAGGCAGGGCGCTAATTGGATGTAACCATATGAAAAATTATCATAAGGGCATTGCTGTGAAGGTCAGAGAAGGAATAAAAAGCCCACGAGAACTATAAAAGCGACATGATGCGCGGCGGCAACCGTGAGATGAGGCGAATGTTAGATAAGATGGGGCTTGAAATGAAAGACATTGGCAATGTTGAAGAAGTTATTATTAAAACTGAGACTAAGGAACTTTATCTTCTAAAGCCTCAGGTGATCGAGATGAAAGGAAAAGAAAGTACGATTTTTCAGGTTATCGCTTCTGAGATAGAAGAGAAAGAAAGAGATGTCCCGACCTTTAAGGAAGAAGATATAGTCCTAGTTATCCAGCAGGCAAACGTCAGTAGAGAAAAAGCCATTCAAGCATTGATTGATGCTCATGGAGACATGGCACAGGCAATTTTGAGTTTGACCACCTAGAATTGCGGCAATTTGGATGAATTCGTATATTGTAGATGTGCTTAGGTATTACGTTTAACCATAATGAACGCAGAATTTCCCAGAAAAATTATATCTGTCCCAGATGCGATGCAAATAGAGAGAACTAACTAGTGTGTTAGACATAGAAATATCGAGCTAGTAATGCCCACCCACCATGCAACAGATCCATTATGATCTTTACGAGGATTCGTCGTAGTGTTCAAGAAGGGTTGAGAAATCCGTCATTTTGATATTCCAATTGGCTTCTGCAATTCCACAAGATTTAATACTTATTTCGTGTAACAAGCTTTGATGAAACGCCCCTGAGCGAGGAGCTGCTGCAATATAAAATTGCTGTAGCCACTGTTTATGGTCTGTCTCTTATACACATCTCCGAT
>DAOM01000079.1 GCA_002501855.1 Candidatus Nitrosopolaris nunavutensis | reverse complement strand
ATAAGAGACAGACACTGAACATCGACCATTGAATAACAATCTGGGGTTGTTACTGCTGAGGGGGAAATAGGATTTTCAACCCCGGGAGAAAACATTATTCCATGTGAAGATAATAAACAAGCTGACTGTCGAGATATATGGCAAGTCTATTTTCATTAGCGATTCAACTACAAGGATGTCATGATGCCCGTGATGCAGAAAAGAAGAGTATCAAACTTTCTTGGCAGTTCAGTCATTCTGCCGATTTTCGTGGATAAGCGGCGTTTTTTTACGAATCAAAAACATGCATTAAAGGAAGCAAAGTAAATGCATTTGAGATATTGAATTATGTTTGAAGAAGGAGGATACCTCAAGTGAGGTTTCTTACTAAACCACGTCAGCTCACTTCCTCACAGCCCGCAATCACCTACATGAAAGGGTCACTCCCAGTCATCTTCAGATAAGTACAAGTCAGGGTTATCGCAAGCAGCAACTACGTGGTCGAATAAAGAATCCTACGCTAAAACGAATTTTAGTAGTAGATGATGACGATGATATTAATCTAGTCGTAGTAGACTCATTTGCTGAGCCTCTAGCGGCGTTACAAAATTTGAAAGCAGATTTGTTTGACCTATTAATTATAGATATTATGATGTCAATATTGAACAGTCTTTACCTATATCAGGAAATTAGAATTGCAGAAGATAAATCTAATTTTGACAGCCGGCGACGTCCATCACGAAGTTTTTATAAAAGAAGCATTAGATAGGTTTGATGATAATTGGATTATTCATAAACCAATCGGAAATGAAAGGCTTATAGCATAAGTAGAGCAATTTTAAATTAACCAGGGTATATAGCATACGTATCACATGCAGTCACGAGAAGGACAGGTGTGGCTGACCCAGAATATCCAGATAATTTCTTCGAATCTTCTTGCTAAGTCTTGTCTATGACAAAATTGTTGATTGAGATACACAAAATAGTAAAGGAATCACGATATAAACTGAATCATTTTGCGAATCTTCGTTGGACAATGATTATACGTGGGTATTGACCATAATTCTTGATAATTTTATTGTTAAGCAGGAGAAGGATTTTTCAAGATCTGGTCGCTACCGCGGTTGTAATAATAACTGTGACAGCATTGTTACCAATCATAGCTTACGGAGAGCTTCAATATCTCACTAATCAATTACCTCCTCCAAATCAATACGGAGCTTACATCAATGCAGGCATTACAAGTAGCAGTACTCCTAGTAATAAAGTAGTAATTTTATCTTTTGATGATAACAGAAAAGGAGATTTCACTTATGCAAAACCCATTTTAGACAAGTATGGATTTAAGGCTACCTTTTTTGTCATTTGTGGCAAGACAACTGACACAGGAGCTATGAATTGGCAAGACATAGCTGCCATGCAGAGCGATGGTATGGATATAGAATCACATACTATGACTCATGCTCATCTTAACACCCTGTCTCAAAGTCAGCTGGATTTTGAAATTGGCGGCTCAAAGCAATGCCTTGCTAGCCATGGATATAATTCTACAATCTTTGCTTATCCATACAATGAAGGATCAAATAACCCCGTCGTAGTAAATACAGTTGCAAAATATTATAATATGGCCAGATCTGGGACAGAACCTCTAATGTTCTTAGATTGCGTTGGATTCAAAAAGAACCCACAAACTGATTGCAGGACATACTCTCCTGCTGGTAAACTGAATTACGCAAACAAGTATGATGCTAGAAGTTTATCTTTCGATGTAGTAGAAATTAAGGACTCGTTTAATAACGCTGCAATATTTTCTGACTTTGTAAAGATAGTCAATAGCCAGGCCAAGTACAATCAAGGAGGAAAGATAAATGCAGTTCCTTTAGTTACGTTTCATAACGTCGACTTGACTACCAATATGCCATATCATACTAACTCAGGTCTGTTTGATCAGTTAATGAAATATCTTCATGATAATGGTTTTAGGGTGTTAACTTTCAAGCAGCTGGGATACAATACACAGAGCAATACTTTTTACTTGAAGGGTGCTTGAATAAAACCATTTGTTATAGTAACCGAGTCCCATAAAACAGGGTTTGCTCGGTTTTCAGCGAATGATTTTATGTATAATAACAATATAGACTATTCAAACAAGGGAGTCAGCCCCTCTGATCGTTCAGCTCATCATGGAGCAACATTCCGTCACATGTAGCTAAGCAGTAGGCGCTACCACGAGCCGGCCCTGCAATTCAGCTCGAGGATGACCTAAAGTCAAAAGTATATATTCCACTTTTTGAAAATTTTGAGTGAGAATTGAAACATCATGTCCGGATGACCTTAACGCCCTTAATTGTTATCATCTGCATATTAGTAGCAATAGGAATTATATTCTCGACTAATACCGCTGAGAGTAAGCCTCTGTTCACTACGGAGAAGGCAGGTATCAGCAAACACCAAACTGTCTTTTCTTCCACTCTTTCTCCTTCTTCACCGATAAAAGAGGGCAATACAGGTTCGTCTTCTCCATCGTGTATTACTTACACTCCATCAACTAGAACAATTACCGTCAGCTGTACTTCTGTAAGCATGACAGAAATTTACAATAAACTGCAAGATAATAACGTATTGAGCAAGCAATCTTCACCACAAGGTGGTAGTAGTAATATATGGTTTCTAGATGCAAATCTAATAATTGCTAAAGGAGCTACATTCCATATTGATTCTACAAATACTAAGTGGCTAAAGATAAGCTCAAAGGTAACACGTGGTGCTGGTTCTGCTAAGATAGCTCCTGCATACATCTTAGATGTACATGGTAGTCTAAAG